>NZ_RZTC01000182.1:0-7387 GCF_004023165.1 Mesorhizobium sp. M7A.F.Ca.MR.176.00.0.0
CGGTGTGTCGATCTCCAAGCGCCAGGTCGTGCGGATCCTGACCAGCAAGATCGACACCTTCGTCGCCGAAGCGAAGCAGGTTCTGACGGCCGGGCTCGCTTCGGCCGGTTGGGTCAGCGTCGACGACACCGGGGCCCGCCATGGCGCGGTCAATGGCGTGTGTACGCAAATCGGCAATGACCGGTTCGCCGTGTTCACGACCACCAAGTCGAAGAGCCGGCTGAACTTCCTGCAGCTCCTGCACGGCGGGTCGGCCCGGTGGGTCCTGAATGCCGCCTCACGCGCCTACATGCTGGAGCGCGGGCTGCCGGTGATCACGACGGATCTTCTGCATGCCGGGCGCGAGCCGTCCGGGTTCGAGGACGCGGCGTCATGGGACGCCCATCGTAATTACTCAGGCCCTTGTCAGGGGCAAGAATCCCTGAATCTATGGGGATATGGATCGCACTGATTTGCAGCGTCTGACGAAGGAAGAGTTGATCGATTTGGTGCTGCGGATGCAGCGGCCAGAGAAGACATCACGCACGTCGTCCAAGCCACCTTCGAGCGATCGCAAGGCGCGTCGGGACAGGGCAAAGCCTGGCGGCGCCAAGGCGGGTCATGAAGGTCACAGCCGCGCCATGAGTGAGGATGTCATCGGGCGATGAATATTCCCTGATTGTGGGCATCGAAAATTCCCTAGTACACCTTGGCTGAAGTTGTGACTCGCGGGTTTTGGCGGGTGTCGTGTTGTGATTCACTTGAGGTGATTCGGAACCTTGAGGAGAAGAGCATGGCAGGTCGTCCTTTGCCGATTGTTCTGAGTGTCGAGGAGCGTTGCAAGTTGGAAGGCTTGATCCGCCGGCGTTCAACGCCCCAGCACCTGGCGTTACGCGCACGCATGATCGTGCTGGCGGCTGACGGGTTGGGAGTTGGCGAGACGGCCGAGCGAATCGGCGTGTGGCGCAAGGGCGTCAGCCAGTGGCGCGCACGCTGGCTGGCTGCCAGCCCCGGCACACCCGTTGTGGAACGGCTCCAGGATGCGCCGCGCTCGGGGGCGCCGGCGCGGATCACCCCAGAACAGATCTGCGCGATCGTGGCGCTGGCCTGCGAACGGCCCGAGGACTGCGGGGTGCCGCTCAGCCAGTGGAGTGCCAGTGACCTGGCCCGCGAGGCGGTACGCCGCGGCATCATCGGCTCCATCTCGCCCCGTTCGGTGGGGCGCTTTTTAAAAAGAATCCGACCTCAAGCCGCATCTCGTGCGGCCTTGGCTCACGCCCAAACCTGATCCCGAATTCGAGGCCAAATGCGTCGATGTGTGCGCCGTTTATCACAGCGCCATCGCCGCCAAGGAAACGATACGGACTGTCTCGATCGACGAGATGAGCGGCATCCAGGCGCTGGAGCGGATCGCACCGTCCCTGCCGATGACGCCTGGCCGGGTCGAGCGACGCGAGTTCGAATACATCCGTCATGGTACGCAGGCCCTGATTGCCGCATTCGACGTCGCGACAGGACAGGTTATCGGCACGGTCGCCGATAGCCGCAGCGAGGCTGAGTTCGTGACCTTTCTCAAGGCCCTGGTTGCCACGGCACCCAAAACCATGGGCTGGCGTGTCGTTTGCGACAATCTGGACACCCACAAGTCGGAAGGCGTCGTGCGGCTGGTGGCCGCTCAGTGCGGCATTGACCAAGCAACGCTCGGCCGCAAAGGGCGCGACGGCGTCCTGGCAACAAAGGCCAGCCGCGCCACGTTCCTCAGCGACAAAAGCCATCGCATTACTTTCCATTTCACACCAAAACACGCTTCCTGGCTCAATCAGATCGAAATCTGGTTCTCAATCTTGGTGCGCAAGGTGCTTCGCCGCGCCTCCTTCACCTCGAAGGCCGCTCTCAAAGACCGCATCGAGCGCTTCATCAACCATTTCAACAAGACCATGGCAAAGCCGTTCAAATGGACTTGGGCAGGAAAGCCTCTGACCCGGTGATCAATGCGTTCAAATCTCTGCCAAGGTGAACTAGTTGGCGCTGCTGCCGCCAGTTCCGGGACGCGTCCCGGAACTGGCGGCTTTCGCTCCGGCGTCGATAGTCCGTCCCGATTTGATCGGAATCGGAGCGGCGCTGGTGGTCCAACTTGGAGAACTTCTGATGATATTGGATCTACACCGTCAGGGCCTGTCCGTGACCGCGATTGCTCGGCGAACGGGCCGCGATCCCAAGACGGTCCGCAAATACATCGAGCGCGGGCTCGAACTTCCCGCCTATGGCCCGCGACAGGCGGGGCGGCCAAACAAGATCGTGCCCTTTGTCGACTATCTGCGCGAACGGGTCTCGGCCTTTCCCGATCTGAGCGCCGTGCGCCTGACGCGCGAGATTCGTGAGCGCGGCTATGACGGCGCCTACACCGCCGTGAAGCGCTTCGTGGCCGCAATCCGACCGCAGGAGCAGGTGCGTCCCTTCGAGGTGCGGTTCGAGACTCCGGCCGGATATCAAGCACAGATCGACTTCGCGCGCTTCGTCACCGAGTTCACCGACGCGCCGGGCGTGACGCGCATCGTCTGGCTGTTCTCGCTCGTGCTTGGCCACTCGCGCTACATCTTCGCCCGCTACGTCATGCACCAGGACCTGCAAACGCTGCTGCGCTGTCATATGCAGGCGTTCGACGCCATTGGAGGAGTACCGATCGAGATCCTCTACGACAGGATGAAGACGGCGGTCACCGGCGAAGATAACGAAGGCCACATCATCTACAATCGCTCGCTGCTGGCGCTGGCCAAGCACTTTGGCTTCCAGCCCAGAGCCTGCCGGCCGTATCGCGCCAAAACCAAGGGCAAAGTCGAGCGACCATTCCGCTATATCCGCGAGGACTTCTTCCTGGCCCGCAGCTTCCGCAATCTCGACGACCTGAATGAGCAATTGCAAGATTGGCTCGACACCGTCGCCAATGCTCGCCTGCACGGCACCACGCAACGCATCGTCAGCGAAGCCTTCGCGGCAGAGCAGCCGGAACTTCAACCTCTCCCGGCAGTTCCCTTCGACGCGCTTCTCAAGCTGGAGCGTCGCGTCAGCCATGATGGTCTCGTCTCGATCGGCGGCAACTACTATAGCGTTCCCGATCGCACCCGGCGCCTTGTCGAGGTTCACCAGCTTGCCGACTGCATCCGCATCCTGGACGAAGGCAGGCTGGTCGCCAGCCATCCTGTGCTCGAGGGGCGCCGCCAATATCGGATCGATCCTGCTCATCGTCAGGGGTTAGCTCGCCACGCGGCGAGGAAGACCGCCCCGGATATCATCGTCGGCCGCCTCGGCGATCATGTCGCCCGGCGCTCGCTCGACTTCTATCAGGCCGTCGCCGAGCGACTGGCCGTCGCGGGGAGCCGGTCATGACCATGCACGCATCCACGATCGACAGCATCAGGAAGAGCCTGGTCGGGCTGCGCATGCCACGGGCGCTCGAAGCGCTTGACGCGACCCTGCGGCGCATCGAGCAGGGCGAGATCGATGGCATCCAGGCCTTCGACGAACTTCTGGTGGAAGAACTAACTCTGCGCGAAAGTCGGCGCATCAAGGCTGCTCTGATGATGGCGCGCCTGACCACCATCAAGACGCTCGCCGGCTTCGACTTCGCTTTCCAGCCATCGCTCGATCGGAACCGCATCATGGCGCTGGCCGAACTGAAGTTCATCGAGCGGGCGGAGGTAGTCCATCTTCTCGGCCCGCCCGGCACCGGCAAGAGCCATCTGGCGACCGCGCTCGCCGTCGAAGCCGTCAAGGCCGCAAAGAGCGTCTACTTCTCCACGCTCGCCGACATTATCGCCTCGCTGGCCAAGGCCGAGCGCGAGGGGCAGTTGCGCGAGCGTATCCGCTATCTATGCCGCGCATCCCTGCTGGTCGTCGACGAAATCGGCTATCTCCCGGTCGTGCCCGGCGGCGGCAATCTCTTCTTCCAGCTCGTCAATGCCCGTTACGAGAAGGGTGCCATGATACTCACCTCCAATCGCGGCTTTGCAGAATGGGGCGAAGTTTTTGGTGATCCTGTTGTCGCAACAGCATTGCTCGACAGACTTCTTCACCATGCCGTCGTCGTGCAGATCGAAGGCTCGAGCTACCGATTGCGCCAGCACGCTGATCTTGTTCCCGAGCATGTTCGCTCCAAAGCGCTCATCAATCCGCCGCCACCGCCGAAAAAGCGTGGCCGCCCAGCAGGACTGAAATCGACCGATCAAGACGCCGGCTGATCACCGAAACCTTCACCCGCCAGATAGGGAAAATTGGATGCCCACTTTTGCGGAAACTTCGGTGCCCATTGACATGAGGATGCCGATCGCATCATCGATCATCATCCAGACCAATGCCTTTGCTGCCGCGCCAGCCTGTCGAGCGATCTTGCTGCCGAAACCGTCAGCGAGCACGACAAGATTGAGCTTCCCGCGATCAGGCCTTTGATTGAGCGCCATCGGCGTCTAGCAGTCCGTTGCCCGTCCTGCGGCACGCTGGTCGTCGCGGCTGTGCCAGATGCGGCGAAGGGGACGCCGTTCGGGCCACGCGTGCACGCCGTAGCGACCTATCTCAAGACTTTCCAGGCCCTGTCCTACGAGCGGCTGCAGGGCGCGTTCGCGAACCTTTTCGGTCTCACCATTAGCCAGGGCGGACTGATGAACATGTTGCGCCGTGCGCAGGGCGCGTTCGCGGCCGAGTGCGACAAGGCCGTCGCGGCGTTGCGCCGGGCCAAGGTCATCGCCTCCGATGAGACCGGCGTGCCGATTCCGACGAAGCCGCCCCTTTGTTCCGATATGATTGCGCCCCCGGATCCGATATGATCTCGCCCCCTGGGGCTAGGGCTCTGCTGGCGTTGATTGTTGTCATTTCGTATGCGTCAGGTGTCAAGCTTTTTGCGGCTGCTTTCGCCGCAGGCTTTCGCCCGTCAGATCGATGCGATGAGCGTTGTGAACGAGGCGATCCAGGATGGCGTCGGCATAAGTCGGATTTCCGATGACGTCATGCCATGCTGACACGGGCAGTTGGCTGGTGATGATGGTGGAGCGGCGGCCGTAGCGATCCTCGAGGATTTCGAGGAGATCGTGCCGGGCCTGATCGTCGAGTGGTTCAAGGCCCCAATCATCAAGGATCAGCAATTGGACGCGGGCGAGCGTGCGTTGCAGGCGTGCGTAGCGACCATCGCCTCTGGCGAGCGCCAGGTTGGCGAACAGGCGTGGGACACGCTGATAGAGAACGGACCGGTCGTCCCGGCAGGCCTTATGCCCGAGCGCGCAGGCCAACCAACTCTTGCCAACCCCTGATGGGCCGCAGATGGCCAGATTGTCGTGGGCATCGATCCAGTCGCCCGCGATGAGCTTGAGGAACAAGGCTCGATCGAGGCCACGCTCACCGCGATAGTCCACATCCTCAGGGGCGGCCTGATGGCGCAGCTTGGCAAAGCGCAGGCGGGCGCCGAGTTTGCGATCGTAGCGCCAGCTCCATTCCCGGTCGAGCAACAGCGCCAGCCATTCGCCATGCGATAGCTGTTCGGCCTCGGCATTGGCGGCCAGTTCATTGAATGCCTTGGCCATTCCGGTCAGGCCCATGGCGTTGAGCCGGTCGAGGGTGGGATGTGCAAGCATGTCATTCTCCTTCAGTGGTAATAGCGGGAACCGCGGATATTGGGGTGGTCGATGGGCTCGCGAGCCGTCGCCTGGCGCGACGATGCCCGGTCGAGGTGATTGTCGAGGATTGAGCGGACTGAGCCATAAGTCCTGGCGTTGATCTCCAGCGCCCGGCCGCAGGCGGCGTTGACGCGCTCGCGACCGAAGCCCTTGACGAGCCGGATGACGCCAAGACAGGCGCGGAAGCCTTGTTCGGGATGCGGCCGATCCGCCAGTATCTTCTGGCACAGCAAGGCCGCATCCGGGCCGATCGCGGAAGCTTCCCGGTTGATCCTCTCGATCGTCCAGTCGGCAAAGCGGCGGTGCGATGAAGGCATGTGATCCGACACCGTCGTGTGCCGTCCATTGCCGCTGGAGCGCAGATGGGCGGCGATCCTCTCGCCCTTGCGGAACAGCTCGATGGTGGTCGCCGTGATGCGCGCCTCGACCTGCTCCCGCGCAAAGCGGTATGGCACCGAGTAATAGTGCCGGTCGATCTCGACATGGTAGTCGAGGCCGGCGCGCCGAATGCGCCATTCAGCAAAGACGTAACGCTCAGCCGGCAGCGGCTTGAGTGTGGGCCGGTCGATCTCGTCGAACAGTTGTCGCCGCGTGCAGCCGACACGGCGTAGCACGCGGCGATCGTTCAGATCGGCAAGCAACTCGCCGATCGCCGCGTTGACCTCGGCCAGGCTGTAAAAGACACGATGGCGCAGGCGGCCGAGAAGCCAGCGCTCGACAATCCGCACCGCCGCCTCGACCTTGGCTTTGTCGCGTGGCCGCCGTGGCCGGGTCGGCAGCACCGAACTGCCATAATGCTCGGCCATGCCGGCATAGGTGCGGTTTACCTGCGGGTCGTAGCGGCAGGCCTTGATGATGGCGACCTTGGCATTGTCTGGAACCAACAGAGCCGGCGCGCCGCCGAACGCTTCCAGTGCATTGACGTGACACCCCAGCCAGTCCGGAAGTGTCTCACTCCAGCGCGCCTCCGCGTAAGATAGGCTCGAAGCGCCCAACACGGCCACGAACAGATGCGCCTGGCGCGTCTTGCCCCTCAGCCGGTCGACGATCACCGTCACCGTATCGCCGGCATAGTCGACGAAGAGCTTGTCGCCGGCGGCATGGTTCTGCCGCATCGTTACTGGCAGGTTGGATGCCCAGCCCCGGTATAGATCACAAAAGCGGCTATAGCGGTAACCATCGGGGTGGCGAGCGATGTATTCGTCCCACAGGATCTGCAGCGTCACATGCTTGCGCTTCAGCTCGCGGTGCACATGAGCCCAATCCGGCTCCACGCTGCGACGGTGCCCTGTCTTCGTCCCGTTTGCCTTGTAGAGCGCGGCTTCCAGGACCGCGTCGGTGATCTCATCGCCAAGCGGCCAAACCAGCCCGGCGGTCTCCGCGCGACGAAGCGTTTCGCGCACAGTCGAGGGCGCAGCCCCGACCCTGTACGAGATCGCCTTGTGGCCAAGGCCCTCTTCAAATCGATATCTCAAAATCTCGCGGACACGCCGCATCGCCAATCTCTCCGCAGGCATTTCATTCCTTCTCCTGGACAACCCAAAAGAAGGAACATTTCACCAGCAGAGCACCACGCCCATACACCCCTCCAAGGGGGCGGCATCATTTCGGAATCAGGGGGCGATTAAATCTCGGAACGAGGGGGCGAGATCATTTCGGAATCGGGGGGCGACATCCCTCGGAATTTGCACCCAGGGCACAGGCAAGCCACGATTTTCCCACGCCGCATGGGCCTGTAATTGCCA
>NZ_RZTC01000183.1:0-7188 GCF_004023165.1 Mesorhizobium sp. M7A.F.Ca.MR.176.00.0.0
AGACAGCCGCCAGGCCAACGCGCCGCAAGCCGGCGAGACGCAGGTCCGCTGCCAAACCGGCCGCGACGCAGAAGCCGCGCCGCAAGCGCGCCAAGAAAACACTGGGCGACGATTTCCTGGCCGCCGTGCGGGCCGATTTCCGCACACATGGCGCCGGCGTCATTGCCGAGGTGCGGGCCGACAAGCCGGACCAGTATCTGAAGATCGTGCTGTCGGTGCTGCCCAAGGATTTCGATGCCACGATCAACCAAATGGACGGCCTGAGCGATGACGAAATCCGCATCCGCATCCGCGCCCTCGAGGCCGTCGTCAAGCCGTTCCTCGAAGAGCCCGGCGATGTCCGTGAAGACGGAATATCTGGCGCTGATGGCCGAACTGGACAGACGGCGCCGGACCAATCAACTGGCGGCCTATAGACCGTATCAACGCCAGGCCGAGTTTCACGCAGCGGGCTCCCAGAACCGCGAGCGCCTGTTCATGGCCGGCAACCAGCTCGGCAAGACCAGGGCAGGGGGCGCCGAATGGGCCATGCATCTCACCGGCCGCTATCCCCAGTGGTGGCAAGGCAAGGTGTTTGACTCGGCCGTCAGGCTGTGGGCGGCCGGCGTCACCGGCGAAGGCACGCGCGACAATCCGCAGCGCGTGCTGGTCGGCCCGCCGCAGCAGCAGGCGGCCTGGGGCACCGGCATGATCCCGGCCGACGCCATCGTGCAGACCTTCATGGGCCGCGGCGCACCGGGCGCGCTCGACAGCGTCGTGGTGCGCTGGGGCGGCGGCGGCGACGTGCAGGCCGACGAGTCGGTGCTGTCGTTCAAGAGTTTCGAGAAGGGCCGCGAGAAATGGCAGGGCGAGACTTTACACGGCGTCTGGTTCGACGAGGAACCGCCGCTCGACATCTATTCCGAGGGCCTGACCCGCACCAACGCGACGGGCGGCATCACCATCGTGACGTTCACGCCGCTGCTTGGGATGTCGGACGTGGTGCTGTTGTTTTTGTCGGCGGGAGAGGTGGAGCGGATGGGGAAGGGGTGATTTCGCGCTCGCTCGCGCGTTTCCTTTCCCTTGTGGGGGAAGGTGGATCGGCGCGCAGCGCCGAGGCGGATGAGGGGTGTTCCAGCGAAGTGGAACGTTGGCCTTCCCGGGACACCCTCATCCGACCTCGCTTCGCGAAGCCCCTTCTCCCGCAAGGGGAGAAGGGGAGGCAGTTCTCACCCCGTCACTTCCACTACCGCTCTGCCACAAATTCAGGCGGTTGCCGGCAATGATGAATGCCAGACCGCATGATGCGAAATCTGGTTGTGCTCGATGCAACTGGCTGCCAGTTTGCTGATTTCAGGATCGGCCGACGCCCGCGCCCATTCGACGAAGGCATCGACGACCACCAACCTTGCGCGACCGGCCAGCCCAAGACCGTAACGCCGCACCACCGGCTCGGAATGGTCAAGCATCTTGCGGATCATGGCTGATACATCGTCCCGCCATTGCTCGGAAATATCCGAGATGACCGAAAACGCCGTTTGCGGCTTGAGCAAAGCGGCGTGCTGGCGCGCAAGCCTCAACTGCCAGTCCCGGGCAAAGCGGACGAACTGGACAGCTCCCATGCGCACGGCGTCATGCTCATCATCAAGAGCAAACAGGGCCTGCGCCAGGTACTCGCCATGGTCACGCGTGCTGCACCGCAAGATGGACTCCACGGCATCGAAACGCGTGCGCGAGTTGCTATCCCCAAGCAGTGCGGCCAGTTCGCTCACCATCGAACTTATGTTCTGGTTTTGAAACGTGGCCAGAAACGCGCCCGCCGCTCGGGTCCGGGCGTTGGGCGATGTCAGAAGGAGACGAAGGCTTTCCAACGGCACCGTCCTGCCAAGATCGGCAAGCAGGTCGCTGGCTAGCGCGCCATCGTGTTCATCGGTGGACGACAGCAGAAGCTGCAGGATCTCCGGGCCCGTCGGGGCATTTGTCGATTTGCCGAGCGGCAGCAGGATCTTGCCGCTTTCGCTGAAATAAAGATGAGCAACCTCGCTGTCCTCGGCGGACAAGCGCATCGCGTCGAATAGATCTGTCATGGCAAAGAGTGGCTGCCCCACCCGCGTAGAGTAGAGGCCGCGCGGAAGGCGCCGGCCCAAGACGCATCGGCTTCACCGATGCGGAGACGAGCCTTAGCGCATATCGACGTAGAAGAAAAGACGCGTGCCGCAAAAGGTGGTCCGCATCAAGCGCCGGGCAGTATGATGCCGGGAGGGCTTATGGGTATTTGCTGCCCGCAAGCTGTCTGGCACGGGCCCTGGGATCGGTTGCTTTCCGGGTTAGCGGTTGGCACCATATTCTTTCATCATCTGTAATCTGATTGTACCAGACATTGCATACTTTGTTTGGTGTGTCGGGGATACAAACCTTGCGTTCGAACCCTGAAGAATTGGCGTACATCTTGCAGGTTTTCTTACTCGTATCATATGGAACGTTCGATTGGCATGCTGACGCGCCGGCGGCAATGGCCACAACGATTGCTATGCGGATCATGTATATCCCCCAAATTCGCCAGCAGCTTTGCATTGATAAACAGTATTATCAATGGCCGTTGCTCGTCCCGGCAAATAATTTAGGCAGACCGATATGTCCCGACACGTCACCTTCATGACCATCGACGATGCCGCGCACTACACGCCGCAGGAGCGCGCGGCGATCGTCGCCGCCTATCCGGCGCACGAGCGCGAGGCCCGCGCCCGCGGCATTCCGGTGCTGGGTTCGGGCCGCATTTTTCCGGTGGCCGAGGCGCTGATCGCCTGCGAGCCGTTCCGGCTGCCGCGCTACTGGCCAAGGCTGGGCGCGCTCGATTTCGGCTGGGACCATCCTTCGGCCGCGGTCGAGCTTGCCTGGGATACGGAGGCCGATGTCGTCTATGTCACCAAGGCCGCGCGGGCCTCGCAGCAGACGCCGGCCATGCAGACGCTGACCTTGAAACCATGGGGCGAATGGCTGCCCTTCGCCTGGCCGCGCGACGGCCGCCGCGAAACGCTGGAAGGAGCGGGCGTGGCGCTCGCCCGGCAGTATTCGGCACACGGGCTGAACATGCTGAGCCGCCACGCGCAATTCTCGGACGGTTCGGTCTCGGTCGAGGCCGGGCTGATGGAGATGCTCGACCGCATGCAGAGCGGCCGCTTCAAGGTGTTTGCGACGCTGGCCGACTGGTTCGAGGAGTTTCGGCTGTTCCATCGCAAGAACGGTCAGGTGGTCAAGCTGCGGGATGATCTGATGGCGGCGACCCGCTATGGCGTGATGATGCTGCGCGAGGCAGTGGTCGATCCGGCGGAGTTCAAGGCGGCGAGAAGGGCGGTGGGGCAGAGCGATCCGCTGGGGGCGTTTCGGTGAAGTGAAGGGCGTCGACCCTGCACCTGTGGTTCGTAACACCGGAATTACGGTGCGGGACTTTCTGGGCGGCATGTCGGCACAAAATATGCCAATCTCAGGTCGATCCATTGGAGGCAATGATGCCCAACCACGAGATGAGCCAGGCAAGTTTCCCGGAGATGTACGAGCGGTGGCTAGCAGGCCCTCTCTTCCGGCCATGGGCCGAAATGATTCTCGAAGAGGTGGCGTTGTCTCCAGGCGATCGTGTCCTCGACATCGCTTGCGGAACAGGAATCGTGGCCCGCGTTGCAAGGGAGCGGCTCGGTGACGCTCGATACGTCGTCGGCATCGACATCAGTTCGGATATGCTTGCCGTTGCGCGCGCCGTGGCACCGGGCATCGACTGGCGTGAAGGCAATGCCAGCGCCCTGCCTCTCCATGACGGAGAGCAGTTCGACGTTGTCGTCTGCCAGCAGGGACTGCAGTTCTTTCCCGACAAGCCCGCGGCGGCAGCGCAGATGCGGCGGGCGCTGGCCAAGGGCGGCAGGCTGGCGGTAGCCGCATGGCGATCCGACGATGAAATCCCGTTCTTTCGGGAACTGCGCCGCGTGGCGGAGCGCCATTTGGGCGCCATCAAGGATCAGCGGCACAGCTTTGGCGACGCGGCCCCCATCGAGGCGCTGCTCTGGGACGCCGGCTTCCACGAAGTCCGGTTAACGACCGTATCGCGCACGATACGCTTCCAGGACGGCGCACCCCTGCTGCGATTGAACACGATGGCCCTCGTCGGCATGAGTGCTGTCGGCAGGGAAATGAGCGATCAGGAACGCAAGCGCGTCGTGGAGGCCATCGTGAGCGAAAGTGCGCCCGCGCTGCGCCCCTACGCCGATGGATCGGGACTCGCTTTCGAGCTCAGCACCAATTTGGCGACAGCTGAAGGCTAACGTGTTCCATCGCTGCTCTGCTCTTTCGATCTTCGCGATCGCGACTTGCATCGTGGAGACTGAGACATGGAAAATATAGTGCACTGTCACCGTAATTTCTTTTCGGTGAAGCGAAGCGCCCTTCACTTCGTCATCCTCGGGCTTGACCCGAGGATCCATGCCGCGACATCAGCCGGGGAACGCGGCACGTCAGAATTCTGCGCCGTAGCAGCGCTCCAAGGTCACGGCATGGATCCTATGGTCTGCGCCGCGTCGCTCCGCTCCTTGCTCCGCCATAGGATGACGAAGAGGCATCGATCGCACCACCGCATTTCGAATTGAAGCCGTGGTTACTCCACGATCTTCCAATACGAATCCTTGCGGATCACCTTGCCGTCGCGAAACGTGTAGAAGTCGCAGCCCCGCACTTCCTTTTTCACGCCATCACGGGTGGTGCCGGTGAGGGTCCATTTCGACATGCCGGTGTTTGCAGCTTCATCCGCAAAGTGCTCGCCATTGCCGTAGTGGACATCGGGCAGGCCTTCGAAGCGTGTCGCCAGCGCGTCTCTAACGTTGCATTTGCCCTCGCAACGCGTGCCCCAGGGCTCGGCTCCCCTCGGCATCTCCAGGACGCAGTCGTCGGCAAAGAACGCCATGATGCGATCGAGATCGTGCGCGTTGAAGGCTTCGCATAGCTCCGTCAGTGTCGCCCGAATGTCCATTCGCCCGTCTCCTGGATAGCCGTCGATGTCGAGTAGGTCATGGTGATTCTATATATGCGAGTGTGTTAGTTAGCTTAAATGTAAATAGTGCACTGTCACCGGAGTTCTACGCCGCGATTCGCGACGAAGCACAAAAGGATTACGACGATGCACAGTCAGCTGTCGGACGGGCGCATTTCGAGAATACGATGTCGTTTGGCGATTGGTAATTCAATGAATGCTATACCTATCACCCGGCCTTGCAGCGAATCTTTCTCACAATAATCCTTGAGATTCCGATGTTATTTTTCACCGTTTTTGGAGTTATAGCGCTGTCATTCGCGATCGCCATGGGAGTGGCTGCTGTTAAATCTAGAGATATCAGCCAACAGAAGCGAGTGGCGCTTATTTTTTGCGCCGCACTGCTTAGTGTTCCCGGATTATTTGCTGTGTATATGATGCTTATATTTGTAGTGGTTTTGTTTCAGTAGGAACCAACGGGATGCGTCTGCTTTTCGGCTGATCCGAGATTATGCCGCGACTTCCAAGCGTCGTGGCGATGAATAAACCCCGGACAGCTGCATTCTTCAACAACCGTCACGGCTGGCGTCCCAAGTCCTTGCGAACGCCGCTTCGCCACAGCAGGACGAAGGGCCAGGCATGCACCCTCGCATCATCCCCGCAACCTTGCGCGATCTCAGTTACATCGCAGCCAATTTGCGCCCTGAGGACCGGCCGAGATCGACTGCCAGCTCGACCATTGGTCGCCGGCGCTGCTGGCGCTGACGGCGCTGCAGGGGTTTGCCTATGTCGCCGAACTCGACGGCAATCCGGAGGCCGGGTTTGGCGCGGCGGAGCAACGTGGCGGTTTGTGGATCGCCTGGAGCTGGGGCACGCGCCGCATGAAGCGCTGCGTGCCTGGGATCACCGGGTTCTTTCACGCCGTGCTTGGGCCTCAGGTCGCGGCGCGGGGCGCCTGGCGGGTCGAGGCGCGGGCGCTGGCCGCCAATGAACTGGCGCTGCGCTGGCTTGGCCGGCTGGGCGCCACGCAACGCTGCCGGCTGCCGGGCTACGGCCGCAACGGCGAAGACTTTTTCCTCTACGACTGGACAAGAACCTCTAATTTCGGAGAAGGCTGGAACCATGTGCCTGTTGCAAAAACCACCGGAACTGAAGCCATTGCCGCCGGTACCGACGGCGCAGGACAAGGACGTGCAGGCGCGCGAGGCGGCATTGCGGGCTGAGCTCGAACAGCGAAACGGCACCGCCGGCACCATCAAGACCGACCTCGCGCCAGGCAGCCTCACCGGCCAGCGCCGCGTGCTGCTGGGGCTTTGACCATGACCGCGATGAAACGCAGTTTCAGGAAGCGCGTGTGGGACTGGTGGGTGTGGCGACGCCATGCGCGGGTGATGAAAAGGCGGGGATAATCTCCCCCCTCGAGGGGGAGATGGCCGCGAAGCGGCCAGAGGGGGGAGATTACGCTCGCCGCGCAAACGCCCACACCATCAGCGGGTATTCCTCGTCGTTGCTCAAATCCCGCCACAGGCCGTAGGCGCGGACGGGGCCGCCGATATGGGCTCTGGCGCAGGCCTTGTTGCCCCAGCCGTGGACCTTGACGTTGGCTTCCGCGAAGCCGCCCTCGACCATCAGCTGTTTGAGGCCGGCGGGCGTCCACCTGTTGTAGTCGTGCGGCCTGGCGTGGACGCGGAACAGGAACGGCGTCGCCACCATCGCCCAGCCGCCGGGCCGGGTCATGGCGTGGATGTTTTCCACCGCCGCGTGAGGCCGCCGCACATGTTCCAGCACCTGGTCGGCGATGACGATCGAATATTGCTCGTCGGTGCGATCCCTGCAGATGTCGAAGGCGGGGAAATCGACCGAGCGGTAATTGGGGCACATCGCCCGCCAGTAGCGGTTCCAGCCGGGCGAGATCTCGATCACGTCGGCGGCCTTGCGGTTTCCGGCTTCGAGAAAGAGGCTGAACGCCTCGATCTGGCGGATGCGCAGCCAATTGCGGGAATCGTAACCAATGAGCCGTTTCACGGCGCGTTTGCTTTGGCTTTTCAGGGCGGCAAGGCTTGTCGTCACATCGACCTCCTCCAAAACCCGCCGCGAGCAAGTTCGTAGCATCGCCAAGTGGGCAAAAGATGACAAGACATCGAGGCTGCCAATCTCTCCCCTCGAGGGGGAAATGTCGCCGAAGGCGACAGAGG
>NZ_RZTC01000184.1:0-7168 GCF_004023165.1 Mesorhizobium sp. M7A.F.Ca.MR.176.00.0.0
ACGTCGACCAGCAGGCCGTGGCGGTTCTCCATCAAGCCATGTCCCATAAAGCACAACTTGGCCTCCTTGCCTTTGCCCTTGCGATAGAGCCGGGCATCCGGATCGGTGGTCGAGGCATGTGTGTCGTTCGAGCGCTTGTGGCCATGGAAGTTCGCTTTCGCGTTTCGCCCGCCGCCTTCAGCCGGCGGCTCGCCCGAGCCGTCCTTCGGCTTGACGCTCTTCATCGACGCCCAGGCCTCAATCAGCGTCCCGTCGACCGAGAAGTGATCCATCGACAGGAGCCTCTTGACCTTGGGCTGCGCCAGCACCGCGCTCAGGAACTTTGCGGCGATGTCGCCCTCCAGCAGCCGGTCGCGGTTCTTGGAGAACACCGAATGGTCCCAGGCCGCGTCGTCGACGCCGATACCGACGAACCAGCGGAACAGAAGGTCGTATTCCAGCCGCTCCATCAAAAGCCGCTCCGATCGGATCGAGTAGAACGCCTGCAGCAGCATCGCTCGCAGCAACTTTTCCGGCGGGATCGAAGGCCGCCCCATCGGCGAATACAGCGCCGCCAAGTCTTGCTCCAACGTCGCCAGCGCCTCGTTCACAATCCCCCGAATGCGGCGCAACGGATGATCGCGCCGCACCCGCGCCTCGAGATCAACATAACTGAACAACTCGCCAGACCGTCCGTCCCCCCGCGCATGCCTTGTTCTCCGAATCTCTCCGGAGAAACTGAATCACGCTCACAGCATCGCCGCGAGCCCTTTTTCAACAGCCTGCTAGATCGCCTTGAGATTGCCAGCAGAGGATTTTTCCAGTGCGCCGGTCCTGCTCGACCTCATAGCTGACCTTTTGGCCATCGGCGAGGGCCCTCAACCCGGATCATTCAACGGCAGATATATGAACGAAGACGTCCGCACCGCCGGAGTCGGGTTGGATGAACCCAAGCCTTTTGTCGCATTAAACCACTTCACCGTACCTGTAGCCACGCGCCTATTCCTTATCTTGGCAAGGCGAGCAGTCTTCACCCGCGCGAAGGCAATCTAGCCATCGCCCTGACTACGTCGATATGATGGTTGTCTTCCTCTTGCCTCTGCCTTCCAAAACTCGGCCGTAAGCTGAGGGCAGAATTTATCAGTGAGCTTTTCTGTTTCGCCATCCTCTCTTTTGGGAACGTGAAATTGATGGCCGAGCAATCCGCCGGAAACGACTTTGCTTGGCATTGCTGCGCTCCATCACGCCAAGGCGCGAGACTGTCAACTCGCTAGCCTTTCTTTTACGACTTTAGCGGCCGCCTCATAGCCCATGGTCGTCACAAGTTCCGTTGCGAACGCGGTACTGCCGGTCAGGTTGGCTTCGCATCTAGCCGCGTTAGCCTGCACGCCCTCGACGCAGGTCTTCGTAAATGTCAGAACCGCTTTGCGCATAAGATCCATGGCGTTGTGGATGCTAAAGAGGATGATCGGCTCCATGGCATTAAGCTGAAGCTGTCCCGCTTCCGCAGCCATGCCAACCGTCGTGTCCATGCCGTATACGTAAAAGCAGACCTGGTTCAACGCTTCGGCCGCAACCGGATTCACTTTCCCAGGCATCAGAGAAGAGCCGGGCTGAAGGGCCGGAAGCAGAATTTCGCCGATACCCCCGCGCGGGCCGCTCGATAGTAGCCGAAAGTCATTGGCGATTTTCGACAGCTTTGCTGCTATCCTCTTCAGGAGGCCCATGTGAAGCATGAAGGCCCCCATGTCCCAGCTTGCCTCAAACAAATCCTTGGACCCGACCAGCTGGAGCCCGGTGCTGTGGGACAGGTACTCGAGCGCCCGCGCCCTGTAGAAGGGCGTCGCGGTTACTCCCGTCCCGATCGCGGTTCCGCCGAGATTGACTTCGAGAAAACTCTGCGGAAGCCGTCCTCATCCGACAACAGCAACGCTTTCAACTCGCCTCTGCTCAGTCTAACGTCTCGATTGGTCATGGCACTCCCCTTCCACGGGAATCGGTGGTCGTAACGTCACCAGCGTGCCATGGCCGCCCCTCGCCTCAGAGTAAGGGCTGTTCTCTCTCCAGAGCTTTTTGCAGAACCTTCAGGACACTATCCCCTTACCGGCGGGGGTCGAGGTCGTCGAACCGACCCACCCCCTTTATCGGCGATGCTTTCGGACTGTCTCTGTCATACGCGAGTCGTGCACCGCACCCATGGTACGCGTGGAATGGCGATTCGGTGCTTCGGCCTTCGGCCTGCAGCACCGGCCCTTCGGGTTGGTGATCCCCCTTCCGCTTTTCTGCTTGTCCCCCGCTCTCCCGGTCCTCGCCGGACTGGCAGGGCAGGGCCAGGCCTGCACTAGGGGGCTTCGTAAGCCCTGCATTGTCGAGAATGAGCCTGAGTGCCGTGACCCGCGATCGCGTCATGTGTGTGGGCGAACAGCGATGCGAACGAAGGCATACGCTGATCGCGACGGCTCACGAAGGCGTATCGCTGATGGATCACGAGATAGAAGGTCGCGAGCAGTCCTAGAGCGATCGCGAAGATGAACTAGTGCGGGATGCCGCGATATCGATCTGAGCCCAGGGTGGCGCTATGATTGACAGTGGCGCTCGACACTTCGAACATGTCCTGTTCGAGCCTGGTCATGTAGTCCAGGGCGGCCTGATCGTGTCGTGACGCCTACCAGAGAATTTGCTGGTGAACTGACCGGCCAACGCCAAACTCATGCTCGCCGGGCCGACTTGTCAGCAGACGACAGAAACCGCTCAACGGCCGCGCGTTAGTAACCGCTTCAAGCTCAAACCGGCCAACAAAATGTAAGGCGGCATGGCGAGCGAATAGTGACCACAGTTTAATTCCAAAATATTTGGCCTAGCCCCGGCGTCCTTCAGCATCTGCATGAACCTCTCCGATAGCTCTGGCAACACCACTTTGTCTCTCTTGGCCAACACAACCTGAAGATCGAGACCAGGCCGTGCCAAACTATGCGCGTAATTCTCCAAGTCAAGTGGACCCCAGGCCCTTCTGAGATCGGTCAGCTCAATCTCAGGCTCAAGGCTATCGCGTATCGATCGTGTCGCGCGACCCGTCCAAACCATATCCGCTAGACTCCCCGCCGTCAGAAACAACGAGGCTTTTGACACAGACAAGTCGTGTGCCGCGACTACGGCCGCAACCCAGGAACCTAAGCTCATTCCGAGAACCGAAATCTCACGATAGCCTTCGCTTTTCAGCCAACGTATGAGTTTTCGCCCATCCAACACTGCCTGCCTAACAGATTGGATCGTTCGACCGAGATTAGGGCTAAGCATATAGTCGGCGTGCACGGAGCCGGGACGGCTGCGTTCGAAGTGATAAGGCATAGCAATCTCGACAACCGTGATGCCACTCTGCGAGAAAAAGTTGGCAATCTGACGATTCCGGGCGCTTGCATTCCAATGGTGAAAAATCACCATCGCCTGATTGAACGACCCGCTTTCTGTGATTTTCGCCGGGACGACATTGTTCTGTTCGATATCAGTAAAAATGTCCGATGGAAATTTGAGCCACCCATCTAGTCTTTCAAAACCCTGATCACTCACACTCGGCTCATCGAAAAAGGCTGGATCAGCCACGGCTTGGTCCGCAAGGGCACAGAACCCCTCGATACTTGTTATCTTCTTCGCACCTGGAAAGGCGCGTTCCGCGTCAAGGACGAAATCCGTTGTTTTTTTCCCTTCCTCACCGCGTCGCGCCCGCCGCTCATCCCAACGATCAAGCCAGCTATGATACACTCTGATTGTTTCCTAACTCACTTGCTCGCCATCGACCAAACCCTGGATCAACCAGGCTGTATATCGCGAGCAGCACTCCAATGCCTAGAAGGATCGAAAAGCCAGCAAATGCATCGATCAGCAAGTAGCCAGCCACGAGTAACGCTACGATCGCTGACATCCTCCACAAAGGCATGCAAAACCGACGTTCGACCCCTAAACGGATGGAGCCGTACAGAAATACAACACAGGTCGAAATAGCGATAAGAAGGCTGCTGTAATGGGTCGGCCTACGATAGCTGATCCCGGCGCTCACATCATTGCGCCCATAGAAGGCGGAAGACATATCGCCGACCAACCAAGCCACAATATTCTCTCCACCCGATGTCAGGTAAGCACTCTGGACCTTCATGACTATGGCAATCAGAACCCCCAAAACAGTACACCGAAAAATCCCACGCATAACCCTGAGGCTGGGTTCATTGAGCTCGTGTTGATAATCCACCTCCGGCCGATTACTCGCTTCTTCTCCAATTCTCCAAAGATCATGGATCACCGTATAGAGCAAAATGAGCCCTACGAAGAACAGATAAAAGCACAGGCACATGTATAGGTAAGCGAGCCCCGTGAATACGACCGCTTCCGGCACCGATATGACCTCAGGGCGCACAATCGCTAACGAGCCCCAATCCGTCGCATAGTTGCCAGCGCCTTGCATCAACGGGATCAAACACACGCCGATCCACTGAAAAAGACCGGCGAACAGCACACAAATCAAAAAAACCGCCCAATATGAATACGAAGAAGCTTCTACGCTGCGCGCCCAGGCATCGTCGCTTTTCATCTTGTCGCCCTGCGCTACAAGCTTTGGGCGGCCTTCATCTTTCCAAAAGGTCACTAGCTCGGTCACGAAGGCAAAAAACAGTGGCAAAAATACCATGAAGACGAATGTCCAATTCGCTGTCCAAAGAAACCCAACCTGCTTGACGACGCCATCCGCCCGGCCATATGTCACGCTGTGAATCCCCGTAATATACGACAAAAACCCAAGAGCGGTGACACCCGCAAACACCGACGCCGGTAAATTCAGGGGAGATCCGTGACTAAAAAACGCCTCCGATTTCCTCGCCAAACTAAAACGCCGCCTCGGCCCCTTGGCGTCAGTATCCCGTTTTAGCTCTGCCGGAGACGCTGAGTCGTCATCGAAGGTCGCAGCCAGTGCTGTATCTGGAATCTCCTGTGCAACGCTGCTTCCGGCTCTCTTCCCTTCTCGTCTCTTGGCCGATAACCGCGATTGCGCCCCACTAAGCTCCATCTGCCATTCGCTTGTTGCCACCGGATCATCGCACCCAAAAACCCTCGCCAGCCAACGAATATTGGCAGTGCTAATTCCCTTCTCGTTCTCTTGAAACCAAAGCTGCACCGTTCGCAGATCGACCCCAGTCCGGTTGGAATCGATCTGTGAAATCGCCTCTGCGAGAAGCTCGGGCGTCCATGGGCCTGCAGGAAACCCGTCCTTGCCCAATGGCCTACCAGCACCCGCCGCGGCCAACCGCTTGAATATTTCTTTGAAATCACTTTCGTCTCCCGGCGGAGGGAGAAATATTTTTCCATTCTTAATCAATGGCTTACAGGCGCTGCTTTCGTTTCGTTTCGCTAGCCTTCGTATCCTATCGTGCTCTCGTCCTTGATCAACGTTTTTATCAACTCGATTTTGGCCGGCACGGGAGAGGATCGAATACCGGCGACCCGCTGGAGAGGCTGAACACGGTTGTTGCGTCGGTCATGCGAACTGAGCATGGCAAATGTCCCCTACGCCGGAACGACCCTACGTCGGAACGAAGTGATCCGGTGTGAAGGCTGGTCCGCTTTGCCGAACCGATCGTAGCGGGCGCACCTCATGAGGAGTTGAAGGCCCGTTCTCGCCGCCTTGACTGGCCATCGGGGGATCACACGAAATCGCCGATGCGTTCAGGGAGGAAAACGAATGCAGCACTGGCTGGATAAGCTGACTGACCTTACCGCTGTCGAAGGCGATCAACGCAACCTTAAGGATGCTCTGGCTGGCCTGGCTGAACAGATCGGATTTGGCGGGTATGCCTATCTCAACATCCAGCCCGGCCATACGCTCGCGATTTCGAACTATCATCCAGAGTGGCAGTCAGTGTACTTCGGACGAAATTATTCTGCGCTCGATCCGGTCGTAGGACGCGCGAAAACCATGAAGCGGACCTTCACGTGGAGCGGCGATCAGGAGAGGCCGCGGCTTTCAAAAGCCCAACGCGCGTTTTACGCGCACGCGGCTGATTTCGGCATCCGCTCCGGCATAACCATCCCCGTCAGAACGGCGAACGGTTCGATGTCGATGTTCACCCTGGCCTCGGAGAAGCTGACAATCGAACTCGACCGGGAGATCGACGCCGTTGCCGCGGCAACGGCGGTCGCCCAGCTCCATGCCCGCATCACCTTCCTGCAGGCAACGCCCAGCGTCGAAAGGGCTGCCTATCTTGACCCCAAGGAGGCCACCTATCTTCGCTGGATCGCCGTCGGCAAAACGATGGAGGAAGTGGCGGAACTGGAGGGAGTAAAGTACAACAGCGTACGCGTCAAACTTGCCGAGACCAAGAAGCGCTTCGACGTCCATACAACGACGCACCTGACTGCCCTCGCCATCCGCAGAAAGTTGATCTGAAGCTCAGTTCACCGATGCCTTCGGGATATAGCCGAGAATGCTGATCAGCGTGTTCACAACGCTCATCTGCGCGTGCATCTCCATACTGGCCTCGATGTAACAGAGATGCCGAGCGCCGCCGATCACATTTCGTGACTTATACTCCTCAGGTAATGCCTGGAAAAGTTGATCGGCCTTGTCCACCAGACGCCGGTGGGTTCGGATGGCGTCGATCGTGAGGGTCTCCAGGTCGGTCGGGGGAAGTCCGCTCGTGAGCCCCACTATCGGCCGAAGCTCGAATTTTTCCTTCAACGTCGCGTCGTCCGATTCCATTCCAGTCCCCTTAGGTTTGGCTGCGGTACGCCCCCGCTGACGACGAACCCTTTGAACCCTAGCCGGGGTTCGGATCCGAGATGACTCGGCCCTGAGACCTTTTGACCCCGTGCTCCTTCCGCCCAGGTGCGCGTCACCTGCGGCCGCCAGAATGCGACGGCAGGTACGATATTCACTGCCACGACAACAGGAGGGAAATGATGACAACTACCTACTATATCGGACTGGATGGCCCCAAAGACACAATTTCCGGGAGCTGAACGCGGGCTGGGTGGAGGCGCGTTTCTCGGGCAGATTGCCAACACGCCGGAGGCCGTCACAAAGCTGACAGCCAACTGAGCAAGGACAATCTATTGATCGTTTATTTGCGATGGCTCCTATTTTTCACGAGCGCCGATACCCGACAGGTCAATCCGAATGCCTGCTTTATTCGGGTCGGTGGTCGCG
>NZ_RZTC01000185.1:0-7102 GCF_004023165.1 Mesorhizobium sp. M7A.F.Ca.MR.176.00.0.0
GTAGAAGCCATGCAAGACGCCTCATTTGAGGTCACCTGTCGTATCTAGCTGCTTGCCGGACCACTATGTGAAGCGAGCGCTATTGGCTGCCTCTGCGATGCGGGAATTGGCAGCGGACGTCTCACGATCAAACAGGCATCTGCTTGTAGAATTCTTTTAATCGTGAAGCGGCGCGAGTGCGCTATCCGTTGAGGTGAGCAAGGCCGGCGCCCTGGGTGAGCGCTGGTGTCGGGTGGTGGAAAGTACAGGGGGAGCTGTGTGGCCCCCTCTTTCTCGGCCTCGACGATGTGCGAAGGAGCCTGTGCGGCGAACGGGCCGACGCCCCAGGCTCAGAACCTGGGCGAACCTAACTCCCGCCAAAGGACAGCCCAGAGCTGGATACACGAAAGAGATACTGAACCCGCGAATCAGATTCTGATCAATCGTCGTGTCTGAGCTCCGCTCGGCTCTTACGGAGATAATCGCGCGGCCCGGCAACGGCCGCGCGTGCCGCGGGCGTGAGCTTTGCGCTTCGTCAGAAGTGCCTCGAGCGTGACGACGATAATTGACCAGCCATATGGAACGCATTCGCCCAGTTATCCAAAGCGTGGATACCTTTCATCTAAACAAAGGATTTTACCGTTTTTGCTGCAGGTCCCATAGAGGCGCTTCAAGTTGGAAAGATAGGTAGTTCCCATGGTTGCGTTGGATCCGATGAGCATCATCTGGTGTGCGGGGCGCACAAAGTCAGTCGCATCTGCATTACGGCTTGGTCTTTCGGCGGTCTCCACAAGTTACGCCCCGTTGGTGCGATGCCAATTATTTAACCAATGCTTGAACATTTATCTCAACCAGACAGCTCCAAGGTGAGGTCTTCCATGCGCCCGAATGTCGATTGGAAGTTGTGCTGGGAAAATGAGCTGCAACTGGCCGACCATGTCGAACTCTCCGACTTTTTTCGAAAGACCTATGGACGGACTGGCGCCTTCAACGCGGAGCCATTCGAAGGCGGCCGCAGTTGGGCCGGCGCGAGGCCGGAATTCCGCGCAATCGGCTACGACGCGCATGGGGTAGCGGCTCACATCGGCATGCTGCGGCGCTTCATCAAAGTTGGCGAGGTCGACTTGATCGTCGCTGAATTGGGCCTGTACGCGGTTCGTCCGGATCTTGAAGGGCTCGGAATCGGTTTTTCGATGCGCGTGGCGTACCCAGTGCTCCATCAGTTGGGTGTTCCATTCGCTTTCGGCACGGTTCGGCACGCGCTGCGAAACCATGTCGAAAGATTCTGCAGAGCCGGCCTCGCGAACATTGTGTCGGGCGTTCGCGTACGATCGACCCGTCCAGATGTGCATCCCGACCTGCCGCCCACGCGCCTGGAAGACGTACTCGTGTTGGTTTCGCCGATCGGACGCTCGATGGACGAGTGGCCGTCCGGTACCCTGATCGACCGGAACGGTCCGGAACTATGAAGCCTCTGGACTACATATGCGAAGGGCAGAGTGACAATGCCGATGGCACTGCAGAGCGCAGCGTCTATCTGACGTTTGACGATGGTCCCAATTCATTTTTCACACCGCAGATACTCAATGTGCTGGCGCAACATCAGGTGACGGCGACCTTCTTCGTTGTTGGGGCCTACGCGGCCGACGAGCCGGAACTCGTTCGCCGAATTATTACAGACGGGCACGGTATAGCCAACCACACGATGACTCATCCGGACCTGGCCAAATGCGGGTCCGTCGAAGTCGACTGCCAGATAGTTGAGGCAAACAGAGTCATAGGGATGGCTTGCCCGCAGGCCATGGTTCGGTACTTTCGTGCACCGTATGGCATCTGGACCGAAGAAGTAATCGCTGCATCAGCGGGTGCGGCATTGACGCCCGTCCATTGGTCCATTGATCCACGCGACTGGTCTCGCCCCGGCGTTGACGCCATCGTCGACAGAGTGCTCGCCGATATCCGGCCGGGCGCAATCGTGCTGTTGCACGACGGGTGCGCTCCCGACGAATTGCAACCAGGCAATCAAGCCAGTCTGCGCGACCAGACGGTGACAGCGTTGTCACGCCTAATTCCAGAATTGCACGGCCGCGGATTTGTAATCCGATCACTTCCTCAACACCCCTGAACAAACAGAGATCCTATGGACCTTCTCACCACAGCCAGTACTGTTGCCGTTTCGTCTTATGCGGTGCTCTCGACTGTTTACAGAGGCATGCAAGCGGTCTACTCCCAACCGGAAAATGTTACGCCGCCGTCGGAAAGCTTGTTCGGATCCGACCGTTGGCCGAGCGTGGATGTCATTATCCCCTGCTACAATGAGGACCCGCGCACACTCGCGGCGTGTTTAGCTTCCATTGCAAATCAAGATTACGCCGGAACATTTCAGGTCTATCTGGTTGACGACGGTTCTGGAAATCGTAATGCCGTCATCCCGGTACATCACGCCTACGAGGGCGACCCGAGATTCAATTTCATTCTGCTCCGCGAGAATGTTGGCAAACGCAAGGCGCAGATCGCCGCCATCCGCCGCTCATCTGGAGATTTCGTGCTCAGCGTCGACTCTGACACGACACTTGCGTCCGACGTCATCACAAAGCTTGCAGTAAAAATGCGGGATTCCATGGTCGGAGCGGCCATGGGCCAGCTGACGGCATACAACCGCAGCGACACTTGGTTGACCCGATTGATCGATATGGAATACTGGCTGGCTTGCAATGAGGAGCGCGCGGCGCAAGGTCGCTTTGGTGCGGTCATGTGCTGCTGCGGCCCATGTGCAATGTACCGCCGGTCTTGTCTCCTTTCTCTGCTGGATCAATACGAGACGCAGCTGTTCAGGGGGAAACCAAGCGACTTCGGTGAAGACCGTCATCTTACGATCCTCATGCTGAAAGCAGGCTTTCGAACCGAGTACGTTCCAGGTGCCGTCGCGGCGACAGTCGTTCCGGACAAGATGGGACCTTATTTGCGCCAACAACTCCGCTGGGCACGAAGCACCTTCCGGGACACGATGCTTGCGCGAGGTCTACTGCGTGGCCTGGATCGCTATCTAACTTTGGATGTGATGGGAGAGAATCTCGGCCCATTGTTGCTCGGCATCGCGGTAGTAACGGCGCTCGGTGAGCTACTATTTTCACATACAGTAAATTGGTGGACGGTGCTGGCTATTGTCACGATGACCATAATCAGATCTACGGTGTTATCTTTCCGCACTCGGCAGCTTCGATTCATCGGCTATTCAATGCACGCGTTAATCAGGATATTCCTGTTGATCCCCTTGAAGGCTTACGCCCTGTGTACATTGAGCAATAGCGATTGGCTGTCGCGTAAAAGTGTTCCCCTGCCCAACAGGAGCACAAAGGAAATCACAAGCGCGATGCCGCTTGCCGGAGCAAATGCTGCGGGCAATTCTGGAATTGCGGAGTCACTTCATACTGCAGATCTTTCGCTCACAGCTGGTGAAGTCTGACGGCCTTGCAGCGCCGAGTGACCGAGTAAGTTGTGTCAGTCGACACGGGGTGAAGCTTTCGAGTTACCTATGGTCAGAACGGGAACTATCTGGAAGCGACACGTGGCATCTTGACGTTATTCTTTGGCGGAAGCGATACACGCGTCGCTCCGGCCGCGACTTTCCAAAGGTGCCATCTCAAGGCGGTGGCCTGCTCTGAACCAGAATTCGCAAGTAAGCTGCCGGTGGCCAATCGGACTCATTCCGCTTGAGATAGACGCATGTCCAATGTAGCAATCGACCTTACCGGCGTAACCAAATTATTCGGAAACAAGCTCGTTGTGGACGGGCTGTCCTTCACCGTTGCATCGGGAGAGTGCTTCGGTCTGCTGGGGCCGAACGGCGCAGGCAAGAGCACGATTGCGCGTATGCTCCTCGGTATGACCCGGCCTGACGCGGGTGATATAACAGTCCTCGGTCTACCAGTGCCGGCACGCAGCCGCTTGGCCCGCAAGGGCATAGGCGTGGTCCCGCAGTTCGACAATCTCGACCTGGAATTTACGGTACGCGAGAACCTGTTGGTGTTCGGGCGCTACTTCGGCATGAGTACAAGAGAGATCAACGCCGTCATCCCACGGCTCCTCGAGTTCGCTCGCCTTGAGAGCAAGGCGGATTCACGTGTCGGCCTGCTATCCGGCGGGATGAAGCGGCGCCTGACGCTGGCACGTGCTCTGATCAACGACCCCCAGTTGCTTGTGATGGATGAGCCCACGACCGGCCTCGACCCGCATGCCCGCCATCTGATCTGGGAGCGACTTCGTTTCCTGCTGGCGAGCGGAAAAACGATCATTTTGACCACCCATTTCATGGAAGAGGCTGAGCGGCTTTGTGATCGGCTGTGTGTTCTCGAGCGGGGACGCAAGATCGCCGAGGGCAGTCCTCATGCGCTGATCGACGAGTACATTGGGTGCAACGTGATCGAGATCTTCGGCGGCAATCCACAGGAGCTGATTTCGCTGATCAGACCGTACGTTCAGCGTGTCGAGGTAAGCGGCGAGACGCTCTTTTGCTATGCGCCTGAGCCGGAGGATGTGCGCATCCAGCTTCGCGGTCGAGCGGGTCTGCGTATTCTAGAGCGTCCACCCAGTCTGGAGGACGTTTTCTTGAGGTTAACCGGACGTGAGATGGAGAAGTGAGCAATGGGTGAACGTTTTGCGGCCGCTCTACCCGCCAACGCCTGGAACTGGATCGCGGTGTGGCGCCGCAATCATCTGGCATGGAAGAAGGTGGCATTTGCTTCAATGCTCGGCACCCTTGCTGATCCGATGATTTACCTTTTCGGGCTCGGCACTGGCCTTGGACTGTTGGTAGGCCGCATCGAAGGTGCATCCTACATCGCCTTTCTGGCAGCCGGCATGGTTGCGACGAGCGCGATGACAGCATCAACCTTCGAAACAATTTACGCGGTTTTCGGTCGAATGCGCGATCAGGGCACTTGGGAAGCAATGCTGCACACACAACTTACCCTCGGCGACATCGTTCTCGGTGAATTGACCTGGGCAGCCACAAAGGCCTTTCTGGCCGGTACGACAATTGCGATTGTTGCCGCCGCGCTAGGTTATGCCGCGTGGACGTCGGTTCTCTACGTGCTGCCGGTCATCGCTCTCACCGGGTTCGCCTTTGCGAGCCTGGCCATGCTCGTCATCGCGCTCGCGCCCAGTTATCACTATTTTATTTTCTATCAGACGCTTGTCATCACACCCATGCTGTTCCTTTCGGGCGCGGTTTTTCCAGTCGGCCAATTGCCAGGAGTGTTTCAGCAGATTGCGGCCTTCTCGCCGCTGGCGAATTCTATCGATCTAATCCGTCCGGTGATGCTCGGCCGCCTGGGCGACAATGTAGGGCTGCATATAGGCGCACTTTGCATGTTCGCTGTATTGCCTTTTTTTCTGTCGGCTGGACTGTTTCATCGACGACTAATGCGTTGACGCTTACCTACGCCCATCAACGAGAAGGAGGTCCGCAATGCCGGATTGCAAACTGCCCCCAGCGGCCCGGAGGCATGCGTGTGCCAGGAATCGCGAGTGGTACAACAACGCCGAAGCCGGGCGCCACCCAGCCGCTGCAGGCACGCGCCCATCTTCGCGACCACACCTCGGAGTACAGGCTGGGTGGTGAGGCGCGCGGACCCACCCGGAGCGTTCAAGCGATAGCAGCCAAGCTTCTTGTGCGCGTCCCCAGACCGTCGCGGCCATTATTTAGTTGGATACACATGCAATGACCCACAACGAACCAACTCCTGAGCCTTTTGTGATCCTTGCTATGCCAAGGACCGGAACACACTATTTAGAAGAATTGCTAAACGAGCATCCGACCGTTCTGAGTAACGGTGAGTTGCTAAACGAATATGATCCCAATTGGCCCAGCACGGATCGCCTGCTAGGCACGGATCGCGAGCTTCTTGAGCTTGCCTATGTGCGCTGCCCTATGCGCGACTACAAGAATGTGACGCATCTTGGCTGCAAGATCAATGAACCTCAGTTTCGCGAGCGTCCAGCATTCTTTGCGGAATTAGCTCGTTGGCCAGCACTCAAGGTCATCCTCGTTGTTCGCCGAAACGTATTGGAATCGCTCCGATCCTTTGTGCAGGCCAGGGAAAGCGGTCAGTGGCTGAAGTTCAGCTCGGACAACGATACCGCTCGGCCACCGAGCGTCAGGTTGTCAATCGCCGACTGTGAGGCTTATTTCAAAGCCGCCGACGATTTTCACGCTCGCGTTATGGACTCCTTCACGTCGACCAACCTGCTTGTAATGGAATACGAGAGCCTACTTCACGAACCTGCCCAATGCTTGGGAGCGGTTTGGGATTTCCTGGGCGTTCCAGCGCTTGAGCCATCAGATAACGCCATCTTGCAGCGCCAGGAAACGCGACCGCTTGATCAAACGGTGGAGAACTTTGACGAGTTGCGGATTCACTTCGCACGCGGACCTTATTCAAGATTTTTTGACCTCGGAGATTCAATGCGCTCCTACGCTTAATCGCTTGTACCGCGTGCTCTGATGGGCGTGTAGGATATCCTGCAGTTTGCGCGCATTCCGTTCCAAAACTGACAAACCAAAGTCACCAAGGCAACCGGCAGTCGATCTGCGGCGAACATCAAAGGGCACGGGCGCAAGGCGACCTGGTCAATTCCCTCTCTGATGAAGCACTTCCTCAGACGCGATCTTTGGCGAGCCTCGAGTGCAGAATTCCGGCAAGGTGGAGGGTTCCAGTGCGCAACTGCACCAATCTCGCTGGACGGGACAGGCGTCCAGTTGGCACGGCACTTGCTCCGAGATGACAGCAGCGCTCGACCGGAGCGCAGCATGGGAGAAGGAGGAGCCCCCACCCCGATCCGGTCAGGGAGAGAGAAACGATGTTGGTTCCAAGAGTCCCCCGCGCGATCGCAGCGCCCCGCAAGCGCCATTTTGCCCGGACCTACGTGCAGGTACTTGCCGCCATGGTCCTTGGAGCCGCAATTGGCTACCTCTATCCGGAAACCGGCCAAAGCCTGAAGCCGCTCGGCGATGCCTTCATCAAAGTCATCAAGATGATTATCGCACCTGTCATCTTCCTGACAATTGCGACCGGCATTGCCGGCATGAGCGATCTGCAGAAGGTCGGCCGAGTTGCCGCCA
>NZ_RZTC01000186.1:0-6969 GCF_004023165.1 Mesorhizobium sp. M7A.F.Ca.MR.176.00.0.0
GGCTCCCTTCCTCTCCCTCCGGAGGGGGGAGAGGTGGCGCTGCGAAGCAGCGACGGAGTGGGGGAAGCCGGTCCTTAAGCGCGAAGCCGCTGATAAGTGAGCACGACCAAACTGGTCCATACCGGGGAGTGTCGGATATCATGGTCTGGTAGGCGGAAGCGCAGACAATCGCTCCAGACGGCCAGCCTCCCGAATTCTCGAACGATCTCAGGGTTCGAGTTCGACATCCCAGTACAGATAATCCATCCAGCTCTCATGCAGATGGTTGGGCGGGAACAGGCGGCCATTGTTGTGCAGATCGTGCACCGTCGGCTGGAAAGGCTTCTGCAGCGGCCACATCTTGGCATGCGCCGGCATCATGCCGCCCTTCCTGAGGTTGCAGGGCGAACAGGCGGCAACGACATTCTCCCATGTCGTCGCGCCGCCGCGATGGCGGGGGATGACGTGATCGAAGGTCAGATCCTCCGGCGTGCCGCAATACTGGCACTGGAAGCGATCGCGCAGGAAGACGTTGAAGCGGGTGAAGGCCGGGTGCCTGGAGGGCTTCACATAGGCCTTCAGGCTGACCACGCTCGGCAGCTTCATCGAGAAGGTCGGCGAGGAGACGGCGTGCTCGTATTCGGCGACGATGTTCACCCGGTCGAGGAACACCGCCTTGATAGCATCCTGCCACGACCAGAGCGACAAGGGGTAATAGCTGAGCGGACGGTAATCCGCATTCAGCACCAGTGCTGGAAGCCCATCCGGAGATACGGCAACCGTCACGTGTTCACCTCCTTGGTTCTAGACCCGAACGGCGCGGATACTGTAAGCCCGACATGACAGGGATGTGAAGCGGATTGTCGCGTCGCCTAAGCGCCAAAAATGCATGATTTTTATGATTTTTTGCGGATTCAGGCCGGCGGCGCGGCGTCCCGCCCTCTGGTTTCGCGATAATAGGACCAGAAAAGCCGTGATGCGACACCTCGCCACGGGCTCCATGATTCGGCCAATGCGATCAGGGTTTTCTCCGGCGGACGCGGCTCGATGCCGAGCGCGTGGCCGACCGCGCTCTGCAGCGCGACGTCGCGCGCGGGGAAGATGTCGGGATGCCCGGCGGCGAATAAGAGATACACTTCCGCCGTCCACGGACCGATGCCGGACACCGCCGTCATCGTCGTGATCGCCTCCTCGGCATCGAGCGAACAGAGGTGATGAAGGTCGAGGCCGTCGACCACGGCCTGGGCAACAGCGATCAGGCCGCGCTGTTTGGGCCGCGACAGGCCGGCTTCGCGAAACATGTCCTCGCCGGCGGCCAGGATCGCCTGCGGCGTCAGCGGATCGACGAGCTTGGTCAGCCGGCCGAAGATGGCATCGGCACTGGCGCGGGACACTTGCTGCGAGACGACGATCGACGCCAGGCTTCGAAACCCCGGCTCGGACAGCCGCAGCGGCACCTCGCCGGCCATGCCGCGCACCTTTTCCAGGCGCGGGTCGATCACGCAAAGCGCATCGAGCCCCCGGGCAATGTCGTCTGATGTCACGATACGGCGCATGCTTTCTTGTTCCTCGACCGTCGACAGGGTAGCAATTGGCGAAGCGCCGCAAAACATGATTGCCGCCTGAGAGATGACACTCCTGACATTCCGCTTCGCGCCCAGCCCCAACGGCGACCTGCATCTCGGCCACGCCTATTCGGCGCTGCTCAACCAGAAGCTGGCGGCACGGGCGCACGGCCGCCTGCTGCTGCGCATCGAGGATATCGACACGACGCGCTGCACGCCGCAATTCGAGGCCGGCGTGCTTGCCGACCTGAAATGGCTGGGGCTTGGCTGGGAAGAGCCGGTGCGCCGCCAGTCCGAGCATTTCGCCGAATACCAGGCGGTGCTCGAGCGGTTGATCGCGGAGGAACTCGTCTACCCCGCCTTCATGAGCCGTGGCGAGATCCGCGCCTTCATCACCGACAGCGAAAAGCGTGGGCGCGACTGGCCGCGCGATCCCGATGGCGTGCCGCTCTACCCCGCCGTGGACAAGGCGCTGCCGCTGAAGGAACGCCAGCGGCGGATAGTCGAGAATGCGCCCTTCGCCTGGCGGCTGGATGTCGAGGCCGCCATGGCGCGTGTCGGCAAGGACCTGTCTTGGACAGAGTATTCCGACGAAACGCTTTCCGCGACGCGCTCCGTCGAAGCCCGCCCGCAGGACTGGGGCGACGTGATCTTGGCGCGCCGCGACATCCCGACCAGCTACCACCTCGCCGTCGTCATGGACGATGCGCTGCAAGGCGTCAGCCACGTCGTGCGCGGCCAGGACCTGTTTTCCGCCACCGGCGTGCAGCGCCTGCTGCAGCAACTCCTGGGGCTGCCGCAACCGGCCTATTTCCATCATCGTCTCATCCTCGGGCCCGACGGACGAAAGCTGTCGAAGAGCCTGGGCGATACCGGCCTTGCCGCCTTGCGCAATGCCGGCGCGTCGCCTGGCGATATCAGGGGGATGGTCGGGCTTTGAGCGCGGCGCGGCCAAGGTAACGCATGTCGAACTTGACGCCCGTTGAATTCCGGTGATGCATGGATCAATGGTTTCGTTTTGCACGCCGGGTTGAAGCGCAGTAGAGCAGCGCCACGGTCAACTCCCTCCAGTGCGGCGTCTGCGGAACATGCACAGCATCAAGCGGTTCATTCCCGCCACCTTCGTCGTCCTGTGGGCCACCGGCTTCATCGGTGCGCGCTACGCCATGCCGTGGGCGGAACCGTTCACCTTCCTCGCCGCGCGTTTCGTCCTCGCTGCCATCCTGCTGGCCGTCCTGATGCTTGTGCTTGGCTCGAAAAGAGCCACCCGCCAGGAGGCGCTGCATGCCACCGGCGCCGGCATCCTGATGCATGGCGTCTATCTCGGTGCCGTCTTCTGGGCCATCCACAGGGGCATGCCGGCCGGATTTTCGGCCCTGATCGTCGGCCTGCAGCCACTGATCACAGCGGTGCTTGCCGGTAAGTTTCTCGGCGAGGCGATCCTGCCGCGCCACTGGCTTGGCCTCGGCATCGGCCTCATCGGCATCGTCATCGTGCTGTGGCCGAAGCTCGGCGCGCTCGGCGGCGGCGTGACGGCAGCGACATTGACCGCCTCGCTGGTCTCGGTGCTCGGCATGAGCGCCGGCACCATCTGGCAGAAGCGCTTCGCCTCCGGCGGCGACCTCGTCGCGGCGACCATGTGGCAATATGTCGGCGGTGGTTCGCTGATGCTCCTCGCCTCGCTCGCCTTCGAAACCCACACGGTCATCATCAATGGCGAACTGATCTTCGCCATGGCCTGGCTGGTGCTGGTGCTGTCGCTCGGCGCCATCTTCCTGCTGATGGTCATGATCCGCGACGGCGAGATGTCGAAAGTGGCCTCGCTGTTCTACCTGGTACCGGCGGTGACGGCGGTCATCGCATGGGCCCTGTTCGACGAGCAGCTCAACGCCCTGCAGATCGTGGGCATGGCGATCACCACATTCGGCGTTGGCCTGGCAACGGCGCGGCAGACGAAGGGAAGAACTGTGGAATTGAGGAATTGAGGAATTGAGGAATTGAGGAATTGAGGAATTGAGGAATTGAGGAAGAAGCACAGACAGCGCCGGATATGGCCCGCTTTTTCTCCAATTCTTCAGTTCTTCAATTCCTCAATTCTACCTGTCATCCCACCCGCGCACGTGCCTCCAGATAGCGGCTGATCGCGGCATTGAGCTCGCCGCCAAGGATAAAGATCGCCGAGACCATGTAGAGGAAGACCACGGCGATCATGATCGAGGCCAGGCCGGCATAGGTCGTCACATAGGACGAGAAGTGGTCGAGATAGGTGGCGAAGATGGTCGAACCGATAAGCCATGCCGCCAGCGTGAAGACGATGCCCGGCACCAGCGAGACGAAGCGGCGCTTGCCCGCCGGCAGCCAGAAATGCACGGCAAACAATCCGCCGACAATGACCGCCGAAGCGATGACGTAACGCCACAGCGTGATGGTGCCCATATAGGGCTTGATCCAGTCGATATGGGCTTCGGCGATCCGCGCCAGCAGCGGCGCGAACACCAGGAGCACGCTGATCGCCAGGAAACCGGCCGTGGCGATGAGAACGAAGATGATGCTCTGCACCCGGCGGTAGATGATGCCGCGCGTTTCCGAAACGCGATAGGCGCGGTTGAGCGACGTGCGCAGCGCCTCGATGCCGTTCGACGCAAAATAGGCAGCAAGCACCACGCCATAGGTCAAAAGGTCGGTGCGCCGGACGGTCAGCACATTGAGCACTTCGCGCGCGATCGGCTTGGCGATCTGTTCGGGCCAGGTGTCGAAGACCAGATGCACGGCGGTGTCGGAGAACGCCTGCGCGCCGAGGAAGCTCGCCAGCGTCGTCGCGAAGATCAGGAACGGGAACAGCGCCATCAGCGATGTGATCGCCAGATGGCTGGCCATCGCCCAGCCGTCATCGGTGTTGAAATGGCCGAGCGCGTCGTAGAGGACCCGCTTGAGGGCTACGATCTTCCGCAACAAGAACCGCGCCCTCCAATTGTCTCCACGCCGGGAATATGGGAAGGGATTGCGGCAAATGGCAACCCTTGGCGAAACCACGAACAGTCCGGCGCGAAAGTTGCGCTCGATTATCATCACCGGTGCGTCTTCGGGAATAGGCGCGTACTGCGCCCGCGCGTTGAAGGCGGAAGGCTGGCGGGTGTTCGCAACGGCGCGCAGGCCGCAGGACATCGCCGCGCTCGAAGCCGATGGCATCGAGGCCTTCTATCTCGATTATTGCGAGCCGGACTCCATCGCCTCGCTGGTGACGGCGGTGCTCGACCGCACCGGCGGCCGGCTCGACGCCCTGTTCAACAACGGCGCCTATGCCCAGCCGGGCGCCGTCGAGGATCTGCCCGTCGCGGCGCTCAAGCAGCAGTTCGAGGCGAATTTCTTCGGCTGGCATGATTTGACCCGCCGGCTGGTGCCAGTGATGCGCCGCCAGGGTCAGGGCCGCATCGTCCATTGCTCGTCGATCCTTGGCCTCGTCCCGGTGCGCTTTCGCGGCGCCTATTCCGCGTCGAAGCATGCACTGGAGGCCTTGATGCTCTGCCAGCGCCAGGAACTGGCCGGCAGCGGCGTCCACGTTTCGCTGATCGAGCCGGGGCCGGTGAAGTCGAAGATCGCCAGCAATGGCCTCATTTGGTTTCTCAGCAACATCGACCACGAAAATTCCGTGCACCGCGTGGACTATGCGGCGCAACTCGAACGGCTGCGGGCCGGCGGCAGCCAATCGGCCTTGAAGCCAGGGCCGGAAGTCGTTCATGCGGCGCTGCGCCATGCACTTCTGTCGCGGCGCCCGCGACCGCACTATGTGGTAACATTGCCGGCCAGGATCGGTGCGGTGCTCAAACGCATCCTGCCGGCATCGATGCTTTACCGCCTGATGGCCAAACGCGCCTGAACGCCAAAACAACTGGAACGAAACAATGGCAACCGTCTTCAACATTCTCGCCATTCTGGTCATGGTCGCCGTTGCGGTCGTGCTTGTTCGTGGCCTCATCAATATGATGCGCGGCGGCTCCGGCGTCACATCGAACAAGCTGATGCAGGCGCGCGTCATGCTGCAGGCCGTGGCGCTGGTGCTGATCCTGCTTGCGGTGTATTTCACCCGCAAGTGAGGGATGTCGGCGGGGAGGCGAAATGGTCAAGCTCAACAAGATCTACACCCGCACCGGCGATGATGGCACCACGGGTCTCGGCACCGGCGAGAGGCGGCTGAAATCCGACCTGCGGGTAGACGCCTACGGCACGGTCGACGAAGCCAATGCCTGCATCGGCATCGCCCGGGTCCACACGGCCGCGATCCATCCCGCGATCGACGCCATGCTTTCCCGCATCCAGAACGATCTCTTCGACCTCGGCGCCGATCTCGCCGTGCCCGACGACGGCAAGCCGCTCGGCTATGAGCCGCTTCGGATCGTCGCCGTGCAGACCGACCGGGTCGAAAAGGACATCGACCTTCTCAACAAGGAGCTTCAGCCGCTCAAATCCTTCGTGCTCAATGGCGGCACGCCGGCAGCGGCGGCACTTCACCTTGCCCGCACCGTGGCGCGGCGGGCCGAAAGGCTGATCGTGGCCCTTGCCCAGGATCCGGACGAGCACGTCAACCGCGACGGTCTAAAATACATCAACCGGGTCTCGGATTTCCTGTTTGTCGCCGCCCGGGCGGTCAATGACAACGGAAACGCCGACGTGCTATGGGTTCCCGGCAAGAACCGCTGATTGTCGAAAGCGGAAGAGGGCCTGGGGCAATGTTCATCCCGCTTTACGACACCAACAGGCTGCGGCACATCAGGCTGCAATATGTGACGATCGGGCTGATCGTGGTCAATGCCCTGGTCTACCTCGCCACCGCGCTCGGCGGCGAGAGTTTCTCCAATGCCGCCGTGCTTGGCCTCGGCTTCATCCCGTCGGTCGTCCATGACACCGCCGAGCTTGATCCCCGTTTCATCGTCATCCCCGAAAGCCTGAGCTACCTCACCTATTCCTTCCTGCATGCCGACATCTTCCATCTCGGCGGCAACATGCTGTTCCTGTGGGTGTTCGGCGACAATGTCGAGGATGCGCTCGGCCACATCCGCTACCTCATCTTCTACCTGTTGTGCGCGATCGCCGGCGCCGCCTTCCAGGGCCTCGTCGCCTGGGATTCGCAGGCGCCGCTGATCGGTGCCTCCGGCGCCATCGCCGGAGTGGTCGTCGCCTATCTGATCCTTTATCCCAGGGTGAAGGTCTGGGTGCTGGCCTTTGCCCGCATCCCGCTGCGGATTCCGGCCTTCATCCCGCTCATCTTGTGGGTGCTGTTCCAGGTGGTGATGTTTGCCGCCGGCGGCGAGGACCAGATTTCGTGGGCTTGCCATATCGGCGGCATCATTGCCGGAGCCGTTCTTGTGCTCGTCCTGCGCAGCCGCGGCGTGTGCCGCTGTTTGCCGGCGCCGACGAGGACGTTGCG
>NZ_RZTC01000187.1:0-6887 GCF_004023165.1 Mesorhizobium sp. M7A.F.Ca.MR.176.00.0.0
AAACTGTTACCTATCTATCCGGTTCAAACTGTTACCCATCTATCGGCTGGACACTGGCCGCAACCTCGGCTCCCTTTCCGAAACCTTGGAGATTGGCGAAATCCTTTGCAACAGCGTCCTTCTCCCCGTCACTATACGGGGAGAAGATGCCGGCAGGCAGATGAGGGGCGGCGCCGACATCAGCCAGTGTCAGCGGCCTGGTTTGCCGACTCCTATCAGCTGCCTGATGATCGCATTGACCGCCGCGCGCGCGGCGTCCAGCCCCTGGCCGGTGTCGACGATGAAATCGGCCTGACGCCGCTTTTCCGCATCCGGCACCTGCTTGGCCAGGATCGACGCCAGCTTTTCCTCCGTCATGCCAGGCCGCGCCAGCACGCGGGCGCGCTGGGTCTCGGCCGGCGCAGTGACGACAACGACCTTGTCGACGCGGTTGCGACCGCCGGTTTCGAACAGCAGGGGAATGTCGAGGACGGCGATCGGCGCGCCTGATCTACGATGCCTGGCCAGAAAGGCATCGGCGTCGGCGCGCACCAGCGGATGGATGATCGCCTCGAGGCGCTTCAGCGCGGCGGCGTCACCGAGCACACGCGCGCCAAGCTTTGCCCGGTCGACCACCCCGGCAGATGTGGTGCCGGGAAAGGCGGCCTCGACCAACGGGGCTGCCTTGCCGGCATAGAGGCGATGCACCGTCTCGTCGGAATCATGGACCGGCACGCCGGCGTCAGCGAACATCCTGGCCGTTGTCGACTTGCCCATGCCGATGGAGCCGGTGAGGCCGAGCACGATCATGGCTTCGGCACCAGATCGGCGACGATTAGCGCCCGGAGTTCGGCCGTCACCCGCGGCCTGACGCCGAACCAGCGCTCGAAGCCGGGCACGGCCTGATGCAGCAGCATGCCAAGGCCGTCGACCGCCTTCAGATTTCGCCCACGGGCGGCCGCGAGCAGCGGCGTCTCCAGCGGCACATAGACGATGTCAGTGACGATGGCATGGTCGGGCAGCCGGGCGGGATCGGCCGACAGGCCTTCATTGCCATGCATGCCGAGCGCGGTGGTGTTGACCAGCAGGCCGGCATCGCCGAGCAGTTCATCGGTCGCCGCCATGCCATGCGCCGACACGCCGGCGCCGAAACGATCGCGCAATTCCTGCGCCCGGGCCACAGTGCGGTTGACGATGCGGATGTCGGCAACGCCGCGCTGCTTCAGCGCATGGATGACGGCGCGCGACGCGCCGCCGGCGCCGAGCACCACCGCCGGACCCTTGCTTGCCCAGCCCGGTGCATGATCGTCGAGGTTGGCGGCAAAGCCGTGACCGTCGGTGTTGCCGGCCCACAGGACGCCGCCCTCGAACCACAGCGTGTTGACGGCGCCGATTTCCTGCGCCGCCTCGTCGCGGCGTTCGGCCAATGCGAAGGCCGCTTCCTTGTGCGGGATGGTGATGTTGCCGCCGCGGTAATTGTTTGCCTGCAACGTGTTCACGAACTCGGCAAAATCCTGCGGCGCGACATCGATGGCCTGGTAGCTTCCGTCGATGCCATGTTTGGCCAGCCAGTGGCCATGGATCTTCGGCGAGCGCGAATGCTTGACCGGATGGCCGGTGACGAAAGCCTTCTTTGACGCCTCAGCCATCGATCGCTCCCAGCGTGCGCAGTTCGGCAAGCAGCGGCAACAGCGGCAAGCCGACAATCGTGAAATGGTCGCCTTCGATTTTCTCGAACAATTGAATGCCTTCGCCTTCGATCTGATAGGCGCCGACGCTGGACAGCGCCTTGGCGCCGACGCGGGCGAGATGGCGGCCGATGAAGGCCGGGTCGAGCTTGCGCATGGTCATCGAGGCGATGCCGACATGGCGCCACAAAACCTCGCCGTCGCGGACCAGCACCGCGGCGCTGTTGAGCTGATGGGTCCTGCCCGACAGCGCCAGCAGATGACGGCGTGCGCCTTCCCTATCGGCCGGCTTGTGGAACACCTCGTCGCCGAGCGACAGCGTCTGGTCGCAGCCCAGCACCAGGGCACCCGGCCTGCGCTCGCTGACTTCGGTTGCCTTGGCCTCGGCCAGCACCAGGGCGACGTCCTCGGGTGAGACACCGCTGTCCTGCAAAGGCGCCTCGAGCGCACGCTCGTCGACATCGGCCGGCACCGCCTCGACGTCGACGCCGGCATTGACCAGCATCGCCTTTCGGAACGGACTGCCGGAAGCGAGGATGAGTTTTTCGGTCATTTTGCACTCGGGCGCAGACACAGGCGCGGTTGGAGTATGATCAGCTCTAGTCCTGTAAGGTTGGCGCTGCCCCTCATTGTCCTGCCGGACATTTCTCCCCGTATAGAGACGGGGAGAAAGGGGCAGCTTCAGCGCTGGCGCTGTTTCCAGCCACAGTCGCGATTGGCGAAACCATCAATGACAGCGCCCCTCTCCCCGTCACTATACGGGGAGAGGATGCCGGCAGGCAGGTGAGGGGCGGCGCCGAATTTCCGCCAGGGAAGACTCGGAAAACGCACTCCTCGCTCATCTATCTATTCTTCCCCCGCAGGGCAACGATGGCCGCCGCCGTTTCCTCGATCGAGCGGCGGCTGACGTCGATCATCGGCCAGCCATGGCGCGTGCAGATCTTGCGGGCATAGGCGAGCTCCTCGCCGATTGCGGCGCGGTCGACATAATCCGATGCCTCATACGAGCCGCTGTTGCCGAGGATGCGATTTTGCCGGACATGCGAGATGCGCTCGGCGGTGGCGATCAGCCCGACGATCAGCGGCTTGCTGGCGGCAACCAGGCTTTCCGGCACCGGCACGCCGAGCACGATCGGGATGTTGGCGGTCTTGATGCCGCGATTGGCGAGATAGATGCTGGTCGGCGTCTTCGACGTGCGAGAAATGCCGATCAGCACCACATCGGCATCGTCCATGTTGAGCGGCAACTGGCCGTCATCATGGTCCATGGTGAAATTGAGCGCGTCGATGCGGCGGAAATACTCGGCGTCGAGGACATGCTGGGCGCCGACGCGGCGGCCGGCCGGGGTGCCGAGATAGGACTGGAACACGGTCAGCACCGGCTCCAGCACCGATACACAGGGCAGGCCCATGGCCGCGCAGCGCTCGTCGATGCCGCGCGCCAGCTTCTGGTCGACGACCGTATAGAGGATGATGCCCGGTTCCTCCTCGATGTCCTCGAACACCTTCGCCACCTGCTTTTCGGTGCGGATAAGCGGATAGATATGCTCGATGGCGCGCGCATCCTTGTACTGCGCCGAAGCCGCCCGGCCGGCGGCGAGCAGCGTTTCGCCGGTCGCGTCGGAAATCAGGTGCAGGTGGAAGAAGCTCTGGGGTTTGTTCACAGGGGGTCACCTGGGGCTGTGGGCTTCTGTGGATAAAGCGGGATGAAAAGACTGGCCTGTCGGAGGCGACTGTATCAGATGGCAGTTTGTCCACAATTCGATGCGCTGTCAGCTTCGTCGGGCGATTGGGGACAAGTTTGGGGACGGCTTTTTTCGACTACGGTCCGTCCACAGGACCCGCCTTTCACCGCAATGCCTAACGCTTTGACTTGATTGATCGATTCCGAGCCATCCCCAGAACCCTACATCTGGGAAAAAGAAGCACGCGACAATATGTTGGCTGGTGTTTTCCGGGGCAAAGCGGGACAGGTGACAACCACCAGAACCAACAGACTCTTAGAATCAGAAGAATCTTAGATATAAGAATCTTTGATTATAGAAGAGGCTGGGAGAAGCGAGCGCCCGATGCCCCAGAACCGGATCATGCTGGATGTCCTGAAGGGCAAGGCTCATTTTCCGCCTCCGCTCTGGATGATGCGTCAGGCCGGACGCTATCTGCCGGAGTATCGGGAGACACGCAGGCGAGCAGGCTCGTTCCTGGACCTCTGCTACGATCCCGACCTTGCGGTCGAAGTGACCTTGCAGCCGATCGAGCGTTTTGGTTTCGATGCCTCGATCCTGTTTTCCGATATCCTTGTCGTTCCGCATGCGCTTGGCCGTGACGTTCGCTTTGAAGAGGGCAGAGGGCCGCTGCTGACGCCGATCACCGCGCCGGAGATTTTGGCTCTGGAAGGCAAGGTGTTTCACGTGAATCTCGAACCGGTCTATGAGACGGTTCGCCGGTTGCGGGCCAAACTGCCCGAAGAGACAACCCTGATCGGCTTCTGCGGCGCGCCGTGGACGGTGGCGACCTACATGATCGCCGGTCATGGCACGCCCGACCAGGCGCCGGCGCGGCTTTTTGCCTATCGCGAACCGGTGGCCTTTCAACGATTGCTGAAGGTGCTTGCCGAACATTCGGCCGCCTATCTCATCCGCCAGATCGAGGCGGGTGCGGATGTGGTGCAGATATTCGATTCCTGGTCCGGCGTGCTGGACGATGAGAGTTTCGACCTGTTCTGCGTTCAGCCGATGGCCGAGATCGTTGGCCGGGTGCGGGCGGTTCATCCCGATGTTCCGATCATCGGTTTTCCCAAGGGTGCCGGTTCGCGCTACCGGACATATCGACAGAAGACCGGCGTGACGGCGCTGGGGATCGACTGGACGGTACCCCTGATCGCAGCGAAGGAATTGCAGCGCTCGGGTGCGGTTCAGGGCAATCTCGATCCCTTGCGGCTCGTGGCTGGCGGCAAGGCGCTGTCGGATGGCGTCGAGGCGATCCTGAGGGCGCTGGGAGACGGGCCGCTGATCTTCAATCTCGGTCACGGCATCACGCCGGAGACGCCGATCGCCCATGTCGAGGCGATGGTGAGTCGGGTGCGGAGCGCGACACGCTGATGGCTGAGATGAAAAACGCGAACAGCACCGGTCAGGCGATGATGCGGATGATATCAGGTATCGCGGTGCTGGTCGTTCTCACCGCGCTTTTGTATTTCGCGGCACCCGACAGCTTCTATCTCTGGGCAAAGGCGATCCATATCCTCGCCGTCATCTCATGGATGGCGGGCATGCTCTATCTGCCGCGGCTGCTGGTCTATCATGCCGATGCCGAGAAGGGCTCGGTGCAATCGGAGACCTTCAAGGTGATGGAGCGGCGCCTGCTGCGCGGCATCATCAACCCGGCGATGATCGTCACCTGGGTGTTCGGCCTGTGGCTCGCCTGGAAGGGTTTTGGTTTCCAGGGCGGCTGGCTGCATGCCAAGATCGGTGCGGTGCTTTTGCTGTCCGCCGTTCACGGATATCTGGCCGGCGCGGTGCGCAAATTCGCCGAGGACCGCAATGAAAAACCGGCCAGGCACTGGCGGATGGTCAACGAGATCCCCACATTGCTGATGATCGCAATCGTCATCCTGGTGGTGGTCAAGCCGTTCTGATGCATGCTGCTCAAAAACGGCCAGGAGACAACGACGGGCAGTGATGCGTTTCAAGCCTTCATAGGTCACGCAAAACGCAGCTTGCTCTTTCACCCGACCGACGATAAAAGACGGGTCTTCCTTCCCGTCATGCGCCGCCCCTCATTGTTTTCGGCCGCGCCCGGCATTTGTCGCATCCCGCCGATATTTTCCCAAAGCCTACCCAGACTCCATCTATTCAAGGTCCGTCTATGCAAGAAATGAAACTCGCCGAGTTCAAGAACAAGAAACCGCCAGAGCTGATCGCTTATGCCGAATCGCTCGAGGTCGAAAACGCCAGCGTCATGCGCAAGCAGGAGCTGATGTTTGCGATCCTGAAGAAGCTGGCCGCCCAGGAGATCGAGATCATCGGTGATGGCGTGGTCGAGGTGCTGCAGGACGGTTTCGGCTTCCTGCGCTCCGCCAATGCCAATTATCTGCCAGGTCCCGACGACATCTATATTTCGCCGTCGCAGATCCGGCGCTTTTCGCTGAAGACCGGCGATACGGTCGAAGGGCCGATCCGCAGCCCGAAAGAGGGCGAGCGCTATTTCGCGCTGCTGAAGGTCAACACCATCAATTTCGACGATCCCGAAAAGATCCGCCACAAGATCCACTTCGACAATCTGACGCCGCTCTATCCGACCAAGCGGCTGAAGATGGAGATCGAGAATGCGACCACCAAGGACATCTCGCCGCGTGTGATCGACCTGGTCGCGCCGATCGGCAAGGGACAGCGCGCTCTGATCAACGCGCAGCCGCGTACCGGCAAGACGGTTCTGATGCAGAACATCGCCCACTCGATCACCGCCAACCATCCGGAATGCTATCTAATCGTGCTGCTGATCGACGAGCGGCCGGAAGAAGTGACCGACATGCAGCGCTCGGTGAAGGGCGAGGTGATCTCCTCGACCTTCGACGAGCCGGCGGTGCGCCACGTGCAGGTCGCCGAAATGGTCATCGAGAAGGCCAAGCGCCTGGTCGAGCATGGCCGCGACGTCGTCATCCTGCTCGATTCGATCACCCGCCTCGGCCGCGCCTACAACACCGTCGTGCCGTCATCCGGCAAGGTGCTGACCGGCGGTGTCGACGCCAACGCGCTGCAGCGGCCGAAGCGCTTCTTCGGCGCCGCCCGCAACATCGAGGAAGGCGGTTCGCTGACCATCATCGCCACCGCGCTGATCGATACCGGCAGCCGCATGGACGAAGTCATCTTCGAAGAGTTCAAGGGCACCGGCAACTGCGAAATCCAGCTCGACCGCAAGGTGGCCGACAAGCGCATCTATCCGGCCATGGACATCTTGAAGTCCGGCACCCGCAAGGAAGACCTGCTGGTTTCCAAGCAGGATCTGCAGAAGATCTTCGTGCTGCGCCGCATCCTGGCGCCGATGGGAACCACCGACGCAATCGAGTTCCTGATCGACAAGCTCAAGCAGACCAAGACCAATGCGGATTTCTTCGATTCGATGAACACGTAAGAGGACTGGCGAGGGCCAACGGGCAACTGCTTGCGCTGCCCCTCATCCGCCTGCCGGCACCTTCTCCCCGTATAGTGACGGGGAGAA
>NZ_RZTC01000188.1:0-6881 GCF_004023165.1 Mesorhizobium sp. M7A.F.Ca.MR.176.00.0.0
GATCACTAGGACCCGCCATCCGTCGGCCTCGATCGCTGCGACGCTCTCGGCATCGCGCTCGACGTTCCTCGCGATCTTCGCCGACCAGTATTCCCGGTTTTTTTTCGGCATACGCGCGCCGCGCTTGCACCCATGTCCGTGCCAGAAGCACCCGTGTACGAAGATGACGGCCTGTCGCCGGGAGAACACCAAGTCGGGCTTCCCGGGCAAGTCCTTGCGGTGCAGCCTGAAGCGATAGCCGAGTGCGTGCGCGAGGCGGCGGACGGCCATCTCCGGTTTTGTGCCGGTTGACCGGACCAAGGACATTTGTCGGCTTCTGGCAGGATCAACGTTCGCAGTCATGGAAAATTCATGGTGAGCATGTTACGGATGAGAACAAACCGTAAACCATTTTCGGCGTGGGGTATGCTAGCATTACGCGCGAATCACGGGGAGATCATGCGGACATTTTATGAGTTTTTCGCCGGCGGAGGGATGGCGCGTGCCGGACTTGGTCCAGAGTGGCAGTGTGCCTTCGCTAACGATTTCGATGTAAAAAAAGGCCTGACGTATCAGGTCAACTGGGGGACCGGCGGCGAGCTGACTATCGGTGATATTCGGCAAGTCAAGATCGACAAGCTCCCCGGCACTGCCGACTTAGCTTGGGGGTCATTCCCCTGTCAGGATCTGTCGCTTGCCGGAGGCGGCGCTGGATTGAAAGGCGAGCGTTCGGGAACCTTCTATCCGTTCTGGACGATTATGAACGGCCTGATCGCAGAGGGCCGCGGTCCGAAGATCATCGCGCTGGAAAACGTTAACGGGACTCTGACCAGCCACGGAGGCGCTGACTTCGTGGCGATCGCCGAGACTTTCGCGAAAGCGGGCTACCGCTATGGCGCTATGGTCATCGACGCAAAACTTTTTGTCCCGCAGAGTCGCCCAAGGCTCTTCGTCATCGGCGTCCGGGGGGATTTCGAGGTCCACGAGGCCATGCTATCGCCGGAGCCGGTGGCGCCCTTCCATTCCCGCGGCCTTCAAAACGCGGTCGCAAGGATTCCTGCAAAGGCGCGGAAGCGGTGGCTGTGGTGGAATCTTCCTTCTCCGCCTGTCCGCAACACATGCTTCGCCGACCTCGTCGAAGAAAATCCCTCGAGCGTCGAATGGCACACCACGGAACAGACCGCGCGGCTGATCGCCCAGATGTCTCCGGTGAATATCGCGAAGCTTGAGGCCGCGAAGCGGGCCAGGCGCCGCATGGTGGGGACCGTCTACAAGCGGACGAGACCGCAGAATCCTAACGGGAAAGCTGTAAGAGCGGAAGTGCGCTTCGACGAGATCGCGGGTTGCCTGCGCACACCGACGGGAGGGTCGTCCCGGCAGACGATCATGGTCGTGGACGGCGCCCGTGTCCGGTCGCGCTTGATCAGCGCGAGGGAGACCGCACGGCTCATGGGACTTCCGGACGGCTACAAGTTGCCTCGCGCATACAATGAAGGCTACCACCTTACAGGGGACGGGGTGGCAGTTCCGGTCGTTCGCTTTCTGGCGCAGCACCTGTTCGAGCCGGTCCTCCGAGCGACCGAGGGACAACATGGCGAAACTCCCGAACAGCACAACAGACAGCACGAAAACACCGCCGCTCGAAACGGACGAGCTGCGTAAGGCCATTCGGAAGTTCTTCCGCGAAACTCTCTACGACGACCCCTCGGGTGAGAAGCGTCCCGTCGGCAGCTATCGCTGGGGAGTATACGCGTTCTACGACTACGACGGGGAGCCGATCTACGTCGGCCAGACCAAGGAGAAGGTTTCCGGCCGCGTCGGGCGCCACCTCACGAACCAGCGCACCGACGCTGTGGCGATGTCGGTGTTGGACCCTTTTGAGGTGGCGGAGATACAGGTCTGGCCACTGCCGCAGTTCGAGGCCGTGGGGTCGAAGCACTCTGACTTTAAAACGGCGAATGCGCACCTAAACGCGCTCGAGCACCTTGTCTTCACTCGGCTACGCAACGAGAGCAAGTTCAAGGCGATCCTGAATGAGAAGGACCCGCCGGCGCCGACTGTAGAAATCACCGAGCCGCCTTCCATGCGTGGTTCGATTGTCTCCGACCGGATCCAGGAGTTGCGCGGCCATCCGGACACCCGTTTGGCACGTCGGGCGCTCATCGTGTCCAAGCTGTCGCAGGTCATCTCCGAACGCGAGGTGAAGATGGGCCTTCGACGTGTGCTCGTGACCCAGACTAGGCGCATGAACTGGCTGGCGGAAAGACGCTTCGAGAAACTCGGCGGCGAGAGCCTAGTAGAGGAAGGAGCCGAGGACGAAGAGGACACAAAGGGAGACTTGGACGGGGACGGAACTGCGATTCCACACTGACGAACTGAGTGCATCGCGTCGAAAGTAGGTTAAACAACAATTATGCGCGATGCCCTTGGTCACCGTCGGCGTCGGGTCTATCTGCGTCAGGGGAATTGGGCGACACCGACCTTAGCGACGTCGCCGATCGTCAATCTCGCCGCCCAAGTTAGCGGCGTAGCCCGCCGCTTTTCTCGGCTCAAGGCGAATAGGCAAGACCACACCCAATCCGGCCCGCGCCATCCCGCCCCGCAAAAAATTCATAAAATGCGCCAACATGCATTGCGTCTCTCTCGCCGGCATTGTCGTCAAACAACACTGAAGTGTTTACTAAAAACTGTTGGGGCAGCTTGCTTAGATAGTATCCTGAAGGTTCTGCAAAAAGCTCTGGAGAGAGAAAGGCCCTTACTCTGAGGCGAGGGGCGGCCATGGCACGCTGGTGACGTTGCGATCACCGATTCCCGTGGAAGGGCAAGTGCCATGACCAAGCGAGACGTTAGACTGAGCAGAGGCGAGTTGAAAGCGTTGCATGTAGCGGTGGCAGTCACAGTTCGAATCATCCCAAGCTATCACTTTGGACGATCCCAGATTCTTGTTTTGTTCGCAATGCCCGGTGCCGCCGCGAGGTATCCTCGTGGGTCAACTGTACGTGCACGGGTTTGAGTTTGGGGCTAACCCAGCTTAGGGAAAAGACCGTATCTGCCTTCACCGTCCACGCCGGTAAAGGTCTCAATTTTGGCTAGAGGCCGAATTCCGTTCGGGGGGTCGGAATTCTCAATTATGATGATCTGCGCCAGGTTTTTCAGGCCAGCGAGATGTTCATAGAAGTGCGTCGCAAGGCTTGTTTTCTTAAGTTCTTCCTCGTCGGCTGAAAGCTCGCCGTGCTTGCTCTTCATCGGCTCGCGATATGTGAGAAGCGGTGTGTCTAGAACCAAAAAGCCGGGATGTGGCAAATCTCGGCGCCGGCAGAAGAGAAGCACCGCAACATTGAATGCGGCATGCAAGATGGCCCGGACGCCTTTTCCGTTCGCCGACCTGGGCTTACCTCCGATGGTAACATCGTTCGTTTCAATATCGAACTGCGCGCGGTCGGCTTGCGGAAATTTCCAAGCCGTCAATACTTCTCGCACGACCTCTCCGAATGTGTAGGCAATTGTGCTATCCACACCCACGTCGAGTTTGTCTGCCTTGCCCTCAGAAGCCTTCTCTTCGATCTGGGATCGACGAACTACGAGACGGTCCCTTCTCTCGTAAAGGTCTTCCGCTCGATCAATCCGTGCCTTGGTGGCAGAGAGTTCTTCGTAGAGGTGACGTGCAGCGATTTCTTTGGGCCGAGCGTCCTCTATTCTTTTCCCAGCACGATCAATCTCGTCCGACAACTTTGCAGACCTGCTTCGCAAGCCCGTTGCCTCGGCCTCAAGCGATGTTATCGTCTGACCTAGTTCACGCTGCTCAATCTGAATCTTCCTCACCTCGGCGGCAGCAGCCCTGTGAGCAAGGGCGATCTCATCTGCGGCATGATTGCGCCGCTGGACACCAGGCGGCGCCCCGCAGACCGGACAATCGCGTTCCGCCATAGTGACCAGTATGAATCCGCCCTCCTCCAAAGCCTGTAGCCGGGCAATGTCGGACTTGTAGACCTCACTAAGACGGCCGAAGCGCTGCAGCGTCACTTCGAGTTCCGTAAATCGAGAAACCAGGTCGCGTTGGGTTTCCACAAGCTGCCGACGCTCGGTCACAAGGCTGTCAAGATTGTTTTGAGCCTGACGCAAGTTGTCATGCAGGGAGCCTAGGGATCCTTCGATCTTTCTGAGCTGTTCGGTGAGCTCCTCACGCGTCGGCCCACCCTCGCCAATCTCCTCATCAAGTTGAGCGATCATCTCATCGACCAACTCAACCTTTGCAGTTCGGGCGACACTTTTCTCCTTTTTACCTGCAACGGTAACAGCCGCGCCATCGTCGTTGCCGGTTAGAAGCAGGCGGAACAAGTTCCGTTCAAACGTCCGCTGACTGGGAATTCCAGAATAGAGGACGGGACTTCTATCGGAAATGATGTCTTCCTCCGACACAACGACGTACGGAGATAGCAAGCGGATCGAGAGAGTATCTTTTTCCGCGTTCGCGCTTTTGACGATTACCTTGTTCGCAAGGCCAAGCGTCTCCAGGAGGAAATATGAAACGTTGTCGCTTCGCTTGGCGTCGAATTTACCTTGAAGGATGGCCCCCGCCGCAGAGGGTGTATTCTTGATCAACCCATCGTGCACACGGAACGCGCCGCCCTTTGTAGCCCGATAAAGTGTGACGTCTCGGTCGCTAGAGAGCGTCAGTCCTAGCCAAACAGCATCGTAGTGCGTGATTTCCTCAGTTTTGGGCAATTCCTTGGTCGCTGCCAGCATGAAGTTTAGCGCCTTGGTCGTAAACGACTTGCCGGTGTTGGAGGCTCCGTAAACTATGTTGAGGCCATCGTTGAACGACAGTTCAGCCGGCGCGACTGATGGTCCTGTGAAAACCAGGTGACGAATCGTGATGCCGCTCGCCATTATGCGCTACTGCCGGTGGGGGCGTGATCTGCGCGGAATTCGGCGGTCCAGCGGCCGATCTTGGCCTCAATCACAGCTTTGATTTCGACCGTCGCCATTCCAGCAAAGCGCTGGGCAATCCAGCGGGCACGCTCTTTGAGTGCCATCGAATAGTCGGACTGAAGCAGGTCTAGGTAGGTTGGCGCATCCTCGCTGGCGACAAACGTGACGCCAAGGTCTGTTTCCACGACGTCAACGAGATGCACCTGCTGCATGATGCGCAAGCTCTTCTCCATCAGCTGACGACGAACGAAGAGTTCACCGGTGCGATTCGGCAAGTCCGGATGGAGACTGGGGGGCACGTCCTCTCCATCGAGGTCAGCCGTATGAACGACCAAGTGGTCCAGCCAAGTCATTTCGATCAGATCACACTGACGCGGATAAAATGCTTCCAACAGCATCACCGCTCGGATGCCGGTCTCGAGGGTGCTGTTGAAAGGATGACTAGGTTGCCGTCCCTCGCTGATCACTTCCACGGAAGCCGCCCCTCATTCGCGAAATGATGACAGGTACCTTGTTTGACCTGCACCCGCGCGTGGCGTCCTAACACCCCGGAAGCTTGGATGGTAGCCGCCTGCGACAGCACCCTTGTCACACGTTCCAGGCCGCCACCGTTGGACTCCGTGTAGACATCCGAAACCCCGTGATAAACCTCATCCTTGAACGTCGAAAGATAGTCCGGAGGGGTCGAGTCACGATAATAACGATCGAACTCGGCCGCGTCGAAGTACCGAGTTCGCTGATCACGCAAATGGGTGCCCCACCGAGCGTCCTGTAGAACCGCAGCCGGGTTCTCGAACTTTGATCCGGCGCACTCGCCATAAATATCGACCAGCTGACTGATGTAAGCAGATTCGTGATCTTGCAACTGGTCAGGTGCCACGCCAAGCGGCGAAGGTCCCGGATCATCGTTGAACCATTTCACGAGCACAGTCTTCGCGTGGCTGTCATCGACGAGACGGACGGCGTCCAGAGAATACACTTGGGTAAAGTCGAAAGCATTTATTGCCGAGCGGATCTCCTCGCTCAAAGGGACGCTTGCATTCTCGACCAACTCCCCGGCTATGCCGGTGGCCCACCGATCGAGGAAGGCCTGCCTGAAGCGTTCCGGATGTGCAATGAAGGCCTGAACGTTGCGCACAACCCCTCGAGGGGCGACGAACGTATAGGAGCGCGGCAGCGTGTACTCACCCTTCGCTGCGTGCATGAAGATTTTGCCCAGCTCAACAAACGCCGCCTTTTCCGATAGACGGGCACCGAGTTGCTTGCACTGGAAGTTGTCCCAAGGGCCTTCATGCCGCTGATCTGTGACGTAAGCCACGACATCGCGTCCCATATCGCCGGTGCCGGACCAACGCTCGTGTGAGTTGTAGTCCTTCGTACGGTTCGCAAGCCAGTCGTTGACAAAGGCTTCGAGACGTTCGTCGGGCAATGCGGTGAGCTGGACGGCGTAGTTTGGGCGCAAGATATCGCTCTAGGTTCGAAACGGCGAAGCAAGGTTCGCCGTTCCTTGTTCAATTGACAAGCCAGCGCACAATACATGCCCGATAAAATCCAATGGGCATCATTTGCCAGTCCGGTCAAAGCTTATTCGCAAGAGGTCAAGGTTACATCAACCAGCAAACAAATCAGGTTGGCATTCATCGGGTTTGTCACGTACCCACCCGGCCCGCAGACGGGAATATTCCTCATCGAAACGCTCGCGCTCGAAGAACCAGATGCGCATCAGCGGATAGATGCGCTCATCGTATAAGGGGCCAACACGTACAACAAGTCGCTGTGCCTTCCATCCCGGTTGATCAGTGCGCCATCGGTGGCGATGTCGAGGTGAAGCCTATCCGTCCGCGCCAGACCTGTGGCGAGCAGGGACCGGATCAGGGGGGGTGGGTGCTCTTGCCCGGATCCGCGATCAGGCCGGCAGTCGTAGACCCGTCCGGCCCGAATCTCCTCAAGCGCGGCCATCAGGACGCAGC
>NZ_RZTC01000189.1:0-6765 GCF_004023165.1 Mesorhizobium sp. M7A.F.Ca.MR.176.00.0.0
AGGGACGGGGAGGGGGGCGTGACCGGCTGGGAGGAACGCGGTCCGGAATGGCGCGGCTTTTCGACCGGCGGCGCGAAGGTGCTGTTCCGGTTTGGCTTCTGCGATGCGCTCCGTCTCTGCGTCACCGAGGCCGCCATCGACGCCATGAGTCTCGCCGCGCTCGAGAGCACTCGGCGCGATAGCCTCTATGTCAGTACCGGGGGCGGCTGGGCTCCTGTCACCGATGCGGCTATCCGGCTGCTGGCGGCGCGGGAGGGCCTATTGCTGGTCGCCGCCACGGACAACAACGCGCAGGGCAACACCTACGCGGTTCGCCTCGAAGCGGTCGCCCGCGAGGCTAGCTGCGGCTTCGAACGTCTCCGCCCGCACGAGGAGGACTGGAACTCCGAGCTCAAGGCAAGGGTGAAGAACCGGGGAAAGCGAGAAAAGAGGAAATAAGAAGCCTGGCTGCCGCATGCCCGCCGGCCGCGTCAAGGGTAAAGCTGCGCCCGCTTCGCGGCCCTTGACCCGGCCGGACGGAGAGGCGGCCGCGGAGGAGGGGTCAGGAAGGGCGGAAGAGGATGGCGACATCGAGTGGATGAGCCGCGCTCCAGCCCGACGAGGCTGAAAGGAGCCCACCCATGACCCTCTTGTCCGTCCGCAAGGTTTATCATGGCATCGCCGATCGCCGGCAGATGTTCCGCATGTTCGACCGCCACGCTCAGCGTCCTGATCGGTTCCAGGACGATGCCAGTGCTTTGTACCGCGGCGAATGGTTCGAGATCTCACGGGCTGAGCACGACTACATGTTCGAGGTCCTGCCGCCGCTCTGGATGCGAGGCGAGATGTTCGCGTTGCGTGAGTTTCTCACCGACCGCATCACCAGCATCTTCTACGTCCTGAACATCGATGGCCGCATGCGGTATTTCCACGGCTATTGCGACCTGCTCGACAAGGGCTCGCCCGAGCAGATGCGCGATGCGATCGTCGAACGCGAAACCCGTCCCGTTCGGGCGATGACCCGCGAGGAGCGCCTGGAGCACATCTGGTCGAGCACCCACGACGACTATCGCGGCTACGCCGGGGAGCGCTGGCCGGAACGCGACCGCGGCAAGCGCACGGTGATTTTCTATGGCGGCCGCCAGGGCACCACGCTGAAGCTGCTGGAAGAGCTCACCGATGATGAGATCGCGGCGAAGCTGCCCGTGCATCTGCGCTATCTCCCAGACGCGATCGCGGCGTGACGGAGGCGTGAGATGATGTTGACGTTTCCCATCGCCGCCGTCCGCGAGGTCATCGCTCGCGGGATTGCCGACGCAAAAGCCAATGGCGGGTTTCGCGATCCCCACCTCGGACTACCCGCCGCCGACAACCGGAAGCCCGGTCTCTGGCTCGTCGGAGACCACGGCGTCTACCTATGCTCCAACGGCGAGCTCCCCAAGGGGGCGAAGCCGCTCGTCGCTTACGCCGAGGAATGCGATCCGCGCAAGAACGACGACTGGTTCGAGGTCAAACGCCGGACGTTCGGCGGCGACGACGGCGTGGATTTCCTCGACGCCGAAGGCCTTGAGGCCCTGATCGCAGCCAGTCCCGGCTGCACGCATCTGCGCATCGCGTTCCTGCAGGACTCGATGCAGCTCTTCGTGATCGAGCGAGATTAGCGATCCGTCGGTGGGCGCCGTCCGGCGGCCGTCCAACATCCCAAACCCCACATCCCGCGCACGTCCGGCCGGCTGGAGCCTTCCAGCGGAACGGCGACGTGCGCCCTCATTCAGGAGATCCAGACATGTCGCATGACGATCCTTTCACCATCGATCTTTTCGGCAACACCGCGCTTTCCTCCGGCCTCGGCCTCGGCGTGACGGCCTTTGGCGACGCTGTCGAGCCCGACGGTGACGACGATCCCGATCCGTCGTCGCCGGCGCCCGCGCTGCCGAGCGCGGCAATCGTGCGGCGACCATCGACCGCCTGCCGGGCGCGCGGGTCGAACTTCCATCTCGCTGGTAGCCGTGGCCTGGCGCGGGGCTGGAAGGAGCGGGCGCGCGGCAACATCGCGGCGATCCGGCTCGCCGCCGAGATCGAAGCGGACGAGCGCCCGGCCACGCTCGGGGAGCAGGAGAGGCTGATCCGCTTCACCGGCTTCGGCGCGTCCGACCTTGCCAATGGCGTCTTCCGCCGCCCCGGCGAGGTCGACTTCCGCAAAGGCTGGGACGAGATCGGCTCTTCTCTGGAGGATACCGTCGGCGAGATCGACTACGCCTCGCTCACCCGCTGCACCCAGTATGCCCACTTCACGCCGGAGTTCATCGTCCGCGCGATGTGGTCAGGCCTGCAGCGGCTCGGCTGGCGCGGCGGCCGTGTGCTCGAGCCCGGCATCGGCACGGGCCTGTTTCCGGCGCTGATGCCCGAAGCGCTACGCGTTGTGTCACACGTCACCGGGATCGAACTCGATCCGGTCACGGCACGCATCGCAAGGCTGTTGCAGCCGCGCGCGCGTATCGTCACTGGCGATTTCGCCCGCACGGAGCTGCCGGCGAGCTTCGATCTTGCCATCGGTAATCCGCCATTTTCCGATCGCACCATTCGCTCCGACTGGGCCTATCGCTCGCTCGGCCTGCGCCTGCGCGATTATTTCATCGCCCGGTCCGTCGACCTGTTGAAGCCGGGCGCTTTCGCCGCCTTCGTCACCAGCTCCGGCACTTTGGACAAGGCGGATTCCTCTGCGCGTGAGCATATCGCCAAAACGGCGGACCTGATCGCCGCCATCCGCCTGCCCGAAGGCAGCTTCCGGGCCGACGCCGGCACGGACGTCGTGGTCGACGTGCTGTTTTTCCGCAAGCGCAAGGTCACCGAGTCCGAAAGTGATTTGTCCTGGCTCGACATCGAGGAACTCCGCCAGGCGACGGAGGGTGAAGGCGCGATCCGCGTCAACCGCTGGTTCGCGCGCCACCCGGATTTCGTGCTCGGCACGCATGCCACTATCTCGGGGCCTTACGGCGAGGCCTATTCCTGCCTGCCTCATCCCGGTGTCCATCTGGAGCGGGCGCTCACGGCTGCGATCTCCCTCCTTCCGCAAGCCATTTATGACGGCGAGCCGGACGAGATTGATCATGACGCCGATGACAGTGCCGATGTCGTGGATGCCCTGCCGGAAGGCGCCGGAGTGCGCGAGGGCAGTTTCTTCGTCGCGAAAAATACCGCCCTTGCGCAGATGATCGATGGCGCTGCAGTGAGCATCACCATCCGCAAGGGCCGCACCGCCGAAGGCATCCCCGAAAAGCACGCGCGTATCATCCGCAAATTCATCCCCATCCGTGATGCCGTGCGTGAAGTCCTGAAGGCACAGGAGCTCAACCGGCCGTGGAAGCCGGCCCAAGTCAAGCTGCGCATCGCCTGGTCGAATTTTGTGCGCGACTTCGGGCCCATCAACTTCACTACCATGTCGGTGAGTGGGGATGCCGAAATCGGCGAAGTGCGCGAAACACATCGCCGCCCCAACCTGCAACCCTGCCTCGATGATCCCGATTGCTGGCTGGTCGCTTCTATCGAAGACTACGATATCGAAACCAATACCGCCCGGCCGGGTCCGATTTTCACCGAGCGCGTCATCGCGCCGCCCGCAGCACCCATCATCACATCGGCCTCCGATGCGCTTGCCGTCGTGCTCAACGAACGCGGCCATATTGACATCGATCACATCGCCGAATTGCTGCATGAGGATGTCGATGACGTCATTGGCGAGCTGGGTGACGCCATCTACCGCGATCCGGAGACCGGTTCGTGGCAAACGGCCGACGCCTATCTCTCCGGTCAGGTCCGCGACAAGTTGAAGGTCGCGGAAGCCGCAGCCGCCCTCGATTTCGCCTATGAGCGCAACGTCACGGCGCTGCAGGGCGTGCAGCCGGCCGATCTTCGTCCCTCGGATATCACCGCGCGTCTCGGCGCGCCATGGATACCCGCCGCCGATGTTGCCGCCTTCGTCAAGCAGACGATGGGTGCCGAGATCAGGATCCACCACATGCCGGAGCTGGCGTCGTGGACCGTCGAGGCACGCCAGTTGGCATGGATGGCGGCCGGCACGTCCGAATGGGGCACCGATCGCCGTCATGCCGGCGAGCTCATAGCCGACGCGCTGAACAGCAGGGTGCCGCAGATCTTCGACACGGTGAAGGAGGGCCATGCTGAAAAGCGCGTGCTCAATGTTGTAGATACGGAAGCCGCCAAGGAAAAGCTGCAGAAGATCAAGACCGCTTTCCAGACCTGGATCTGGTCCGATCCCGACCAGACCGACCGGCTGGCGCGGGTCTATAATGACCGCTTCAACAACATCGCCCCCCGAAGATTCAACGGGGATCACCTGCAACTTCCAGGCGCCTCCGGCGCCTTTTCTCTTTATGGGCACCAAAAGCGCGGCATCTGGCGCATCGTCTCGGCCGGCTCGACTTACCTTGCCCATGCCGTCGGCGCCGGCAAGACCATGACGATTGCCGCGGCCGTCATGGAGCAGCGCCGGCTTGGCCTGATCGCCAAGGCCATGCTGGTCGTTCCCGGCCATTGCCTTGCACAGGCGGCTCGCGAATTTCTGGCGCTTTATCCGACCGCACGAATCCTCGTGGCCGATGAGACGAATTTTTCCAAGGACAAGCGGCATCGCTTCCTGTCACGGGCGGCGACCGCCGCCTGGGACGCGATCATCATCACGCACAGCGCCTTCCGCTTCATCGGCGTGCCGTCGGCCTTCGAGCAACAGATGATCCAGGACGAGCTCGAGCTCTACGAGATGCTGCTGACCAAGGTCGAGAGCGACGACCGCGTCTCGCGCAAGCGCCTCGAGCGGCTGAAGGAGGGGCTCAGGGAACGGCTGGAAGCCCTGGCGACCCGTAAGGACGACCTGCTGACCATCTCCGAGATCGGCGTCGACCAGATCATCGTCGATGAAGCCCAGGAGTTCAGGAAACTCAGCTTCGCCACCAACATGTCCACGCTCAAGGGCGTCGATCCGAACGGCTCCCAGCGGGCCTGGGACCTTTATGTGAAGTCCCGGTTCGTGGACCGGAAGAATCCGGGCCGGGCGCTCGTGCTGGCTTCCGGCACGCCCATCACCAATACGCTTGGCGAGATGTTCTCGGTGCAGCGCTATCTCGGTTACGAGGCGCTGCTTCAGCGCGGCCTGCACGAGTTCGACGCCTGGGCTTCGACCTTCGGCGACGTCACGACCGAACTCGAATTGCAGCCATCCGGAAAATACAAGCCGGTGACGCGCTTCGCCACCTTCGTCAACGTGCCGGAGCTGATCGCAATGTTCCGCTCCTTCGCGGATGTGGTGCTGCCGGAAGATCTTCGCGAATATGTGAAAGTGCCGGCGCTTTCGACCGGCGCACGTCAGATCATCACCGCTAAGCCGTCTGCGGCCTTCAAGCGCTACCAGATGGTGCTCGACGCCCGCATCAAGGCCATCGAGGAACGCGAACGTCCGGCAGAGGCTGGTGACGACATCCTGCTCTCGGTCATCACCGATGGCCGGCACGCCGCGATCGACCTGCGCCTGGTCGATCCCGACAATGACAATGAGCCGGATAACAAGCTCAACGACCTGATCGGCAATGCCTACCGTATCTGGCAGGAAACAGCGCAAAGCAGCTATGTCCGCGCCGACGGCAAGCCGTTCGAGCTTCCGGGCGCAGCGCAGATGATCTTCTCCGATCTCGGCACGATCAGTGTCGAGAAAAGCCGCGGCTTCTCAGCCTATCGTTGGATCAGGGATGAACTGGTCCGCAGGGGCGTTCCGGCATCGGAAATTGCCGTCATGCAGGAGTTCAAGAAGGCGGAAGCCAAGCAGCGCCTGTTCGGTGATGTGCGGGCCGGCAAGGTCCGGTTCCTGATCGGCTCCTCCGACACGATGGGCACCGGCGTCAACGCGCAGCTCCGCCTCAAGGCGCTGCATCATCTCGACGTGCCGTGGCTTCCTTCCCAGATCGAGCAGCGCGAAGGCCGTATACTGCGGCAGGGCAACCAGCACGATGTCATCGATATCTTCGCCTACGCCACCGAAGGATCGATGGACGCCCAGATGTGGCAGAACAACGAGCGCAAGGCCCGGTTCATCGCGGCCGCACTTTCCGGAGACACGTCCATCCGGCGGTTGGAGGATATGGGTGAGGGGCAGGCCAACCAGTTCGCGATGGCCAAGGCGATCGCCTCGGGCGATCCGCGTCTGATGCAGAAGGCGGGTCTGGAGGCAGACATTGCCCGTCTGGAGCGCCTTCGCGCGGCCCACATTGATGATGAGCACGCCGTTCGACGGCAGATCCGCGATGCCGAGCGCGATATCGAATACTCGACCCGGCGCCTCGGCGAGGTCGGGAAGGATATCGAGCGCCTCGTGCCGACGACCGGCGATCGGTTCAGCATGGTGGTCGGGGGCGACGCGTTCACCGAGCGCAAACTCGCCGGTCGTGCGCTGATGAAGGAAATCCTGACTCTCGTGCAGCTTCAGCAGCAAGGCGAAACCACTGTCGCCTCCATCGGCGGGTTCGATTTCGAATATTCCGGCGAGCGGTTCGGCAAGGACGGCTACCGCTATGCCATCATGCTGATGCGCACCGGCGCCGATTATGAAATCGAGCTCCCCGTCACCACCTCGCCGCTTGGCGCCATCGCCCGGCTCGAGCATGCCTTGGCCGGCTTCGAGGACGAGCAGGAACGATATCGCCAGCGTCTTGAGGATGCCGAGCGCCGGCTCACCTCCTATCGCTCGCGTGAGGGCGGCGAGTTCGTATTCTCCGG
>NZ_RZTC01000190.1:0-6742 GCF_004023165.1 Mesorhizobium sp. M7A.F.Ca.MR.176.00.0.0
CCCGTCAACGATTGCCAGTGCCTTCGCGGAAGGCGACATCCTGCAAGTCTTGTTCTTCTCGGTCTTGTTCGGCATTGCTCTGGCGATGACCGGAGAGACGAGCAGGCCGGTCGTTACCTTTCTCCAGGCGCTCACCGCCCCCATTTTTAAGCTCGTCGGCATTCTGATGAAGGCTGCACCCATCGGCGCCTTCGGCGCTATGGCCTTTACGATCGGCAAATACGGAATCGGTTCGGTGGCCAACCTCGCGATACTGGTCGCGACGTTCTATCTGACCGCCTTCCTCTTCGTGTTCGGGGTTCTCGGCGTGGTCTGCCGCTGCAACGGCTTCTCGATCTTTTCTCTTGTCCGCTACATCAAGGACGAGCTGCTGCTTGTCCTGGCAACGTCCTCCTCGGAGGCCGCGCTGCCCTCGCTCATGGAGAAGATGGAGAAGGCCGGCGCCGCGCGTTCGGTCGTAAGTCTCGTCATCCCTACTGGATACTCATTCAATCTGGACGGCACCAATATCTACATGACGATCGCCGCCCTCTTCATCGCGCAGGCGACGAACACAGATTTGTCAATTGCCGATCAGATCCTCCTGCTGCTAATTGCGATGCTTTCCTCGAAGGGTGCGGCAGGCGTCACCGGCGCCGGCTTCATCACATTGGCCGCTACTCTGTCTGTCGTGCCGAGTGTTCCCGTTGCCGGAATGGCTCTAATTCTTGGCGTGGACCGCTTCATGTCGGAATGCCGCGCGCTGACGAATTTAGTCGGTAATGCGGTGGCATCGCTCGTTGTCGCTCGCTGGGAAGGCGAATTGGACCAGTCCCGGATGGAAGCCGCTTTCCGCGGTTAGGGTTACATCAAACGGGCTCCCCGCAAGCAAGCAATAGCGCGACGTGTAAGTCACGGCCTTCACAGCAGTCGAATTGCCGGCCTCCAAAGAGCGCTGGAAATAGTGTACTAACGCGGAGAGTAATACAACACCATGAAGCCCCTAAGCAAACGAACGGTTCACGGAAACTCATCTGGGTCCGCATGGAGCGCTGTTCGTCGAATGCGTTATCAACCGTGGGGTGTGGTAACTATTTCAGCTTGCCGCCCCAAGCCGTCGCGGGATCGCACCGGATGACGGAGGACCGGCCGATCAGAATCGCTAGGGGAAAGCGCGTCACAATTGCCGATCTCGCCCGCGAAGCCGGAGTCAGCGTAGCAACAGTCGATCGGGTTCTGAACGTCCGCCTTCCGGTGCGAGAGGAGACCGCCCAGCGGGTCCATGCGGCCGCGCACGCGATCGGCTATCATGCTGCCGGTCTCATCAAACAGCGCTTGCAGCAGCACCTGCCGCACTACAAGCTGGGCTTCATCTTGAGAAAACCTGCCCACGATTTTTACCAAGATTTCGCTCGCAATATTGAAGAGTCGGTCAGTATGGCTAAATCCTTCCACGGCCTTCCGATCATCGAGTTCGCGCAGTCACATTTGCCGCGTGACCTGCTCCCGCTTCTTAAGGACCTTGGAAGCCGCTGCCAGGCGATCGCCATGGTGGCGGCCGATCACCCGAAAATCACAGCATCAGTCGAGGAGCTCAAGGCGAAAGGTATCCCGGTATTTTCGCTGTTATCCGACTTCGCCGATGGCGTGCGCGAGGGCTACATCGGCCTCAACAACAGCAAGGTCGGACGGACTGCCGCTTGGGTGTTTTCCAAGGCCGCAAAACGGCCCGGCAAGGTGGCGGTGTTTGTCGGAAGCCATCGCTTCCAGGCGCATGCGACGCGGGAAACGGCCTTTCGTGCCTATTTTCGTGAGAACGCGCCCAAATTCGAGGTGCTTGATCCGCTCGTGAACCTTGATGAACGGCAGCTCACTTACGAAAAATTGCTGGATCTTATGCAGCGGGAACCAGAGCTCGTCGGCTTCTATATGGCCGGCGGGGGTATAGAGGGAGCAATTTCCGCGCTCCGAGAAGAGGGGAGCGGTCAGGATCTCGTCGCGATCGTGAGTGAAATGACGCCGCAGTCACGTGGGGCGCTTGCGGATGACATCTTGACGATGGCGGTCGGCACGCCAATGCGCCGACTTTGCCAGGAGCTGATAATGGCAATGGAGCGGGCCATCAAAGCCGGCGTCGCGGAGAGCCCGGGGCAGACATTTCTGCCGTTCGACATTTATCTTCCGGAAAATATTTGACCTTGATGGATTTCTATCATGAGCGCCCATTTTCCTTTCACCGATGAAAGGAAAGCTCGATTGACTCGGCCGTCTCTGTCCGATCTGTGAACCGGCGTGGTTCCGTCTTGAAAGAAGCCGGATGCCGAAATGGCAGCCGCGCTTCATGGAAGGAAAGTCAAGCAATGCGCCAGGTATCGCCCCGCTTTGCACTCGATCACATGGCGGCGCCCCGCCTTGACGTCAGTGCGCTTTTCGCGCTTGCCCGTGACCAAGGCCTGACCGACGTCCAAATCCGTTACCCTCATTTCAGCAATCCTGTCGCACGCGGCATTCCGGCTGCGGACGTTCGGTTTGCCGCTACCGAAGCGGGCGTCACGATCATCTCTGTCAACGCCTTGCAGCGGTTCAACGACTGGACTCCAACGCGTCAGGCCGAGGCAAGCAACCTCGCCGATTATGCGACGGCGTGCGGGGCAGAGACGCTCGTGTTGGTGCCGGCCAACCGCAGCTCGTGGCCCACCAATAGCGAGCGCCAGGACAATCTTCGTTTCGCTCTAAACGAGATCAAGCCAATCCTCCAGTCGCGGGGTCTGATCGGTCTCATCGAGCCGCTGGGTTTCCGAACCTGCTCGCTTCGATCAAAGAAGGAAGCGGCCGAGGCCGTTGCCGCGGTTGATGGCCAGTCCGTCTTTCGCCTCGTGCACGACACGTTCCACCACACCCTGGCCGGGGAGACATGCCTGTTCTGCGAGCTTACCGGCCTGGTGCACATTTCAAGCGTAAACGACCCGACCTTCTGGATTTACCCCGATCGCTTTCTTGCAGGTTCCGACAATGGCAGCCAGATTCAGGCGCTGCTGGATGGCGGCTACGCGGGACCTTTCTCGTTCGAGCTGATCGAGGAAGTCCATTCTCTGGACGATCTCGCAGGCGCACTTGCCGCCAGCATCGACTTTATCCGGCGAGGGCTATTGTCGTCAAAGTAGATGGTGACAGGTGTAGTGACTATAGGTGCGCCTGAATTTTCCGAGGGTTCACAGCGGGGCAGCCATCCGAGATGCCTCCTGTATCATTATCTCCCGCATCCAGATGCTTGCCGGATCGCTATTGTGGAGGGCCGGCCATTGGAGGGTCTCGGTGAATGTGGGAAATGGCAGCGGAAGTTCGATAACCCGCAGGGGGAACGTTTTTTCGAAATGCCTGACCAGCCGTAAGGGCATGGTCGCTATACGAGCTGTGCCGGACACCATAGGTGGAATCATGCTGAAGCCCTGCACGGCGACCTCGACACGTCTCTTAAGGCCATGCTCAAGCAAAAACCATTCCTCGATAGACGGCTTCATCGTACGCCCGAACCTGACCGCGACGTGCCTCATCGACATGTATCTCTCGAATGTAAGCTGCTGTGGCAGCTGCTTGTTTGTGGGACAGCCTACGCACACGAGCTTCTCGTCAAACAGCGCAATGCTTGAATGCACACTCGACGTGAACATATCCGGTAGAATTAGAAAATCGACGTCACCGCGCCGGAGAAGCTCATCGGGGCTATCGTCGACAGGCAGCAGTTCGAAGCTGACGGCGGGGGCTTCCCGTGAAATACGCTCCACAAGCTTTTCGAAAAACACGAGCGTGACGAAATCGGAAAGAATGATCCTGAAGAGGCGATCGGCTCGAGCTGGGTCAAACGGATCCGAAGAAATAATCGAGCACTGGATGTGCTGGAGAGCGTCGCGAACTGCGGGGGCAAATGCTGCCGCACGCGGGGTTAGAAATCGTTCGCGACCTCTTATCGTAAACAGTTCATCGCGGAAATAATCGCGCAGTCGGGCGACGGCCGCACTCATGGCGGGCTGACTCAGGTTGATCCTGCGTGCCGCCGCCGAGAGATTACGCTCCGTCAGGAGTGCGTCGAGCACAACGAGGAGATTTAGATCAAGTCCTTTGAAACGCATGTCATCAGCCATCCATGGGATGGATGCCTTTAACCGAAACAAACGACTTTAACAATTTAGCATTCTTGCAATCTTTTGTCGCAAAAAGTTTATGATGGATGACGTTAAGGTCCGACATATGAGCCGCGTGATCTGTCGAAGCGAGCAATCGTTCGTACTGTGCAGGTCAGAGATTGGCAGTTTGAAACGCCGGGCCGATGGCGCCGGGCTATCAACCAGCGTCTTCGGCGGCCCCGACCTAGCTGGGCGTGGAATCTAATAGGGTGCACCTTTCCAGTCCGAGGCGACTGATGGGCGGTTTGATCCTAAGCTGCCGTGAGGCCTGTGCCAATTGTATCGGCGAGCCAATGCAGCAGTCCGGCAGCGTTTTTGAGAGCTGTTGTAGGCTCGGCCTAAGCCCATTGGCGCAAGCCTATCTGAACGAAGCGCTTGGCCTTGCCGCTATCCGGTATGTGATCTGTGGTGTCTTCTCGTCCTGCTGTTCTTGTTTTGGAACGCCCTTATGGTGAGCCCATCCGGGACGTGGGGCACCGGGAGCACAAAGGTGCAGGCAGGCCGTCAATAGACCGTGGGCTGAGAGCCCGAGCTCGTTACATGGCCGCCCCTGGCGACTTTCCCGGATGCGCTGCGAGCGCGGATCAGTAGATGTCGTGTTGCCCGCCAGCTCCCGTCTTTGACCGAGCCAAGAAGGAGGAACGGGCATGCTTATCATCGGACTGGATATTCACCGCGCCTTCGCCGAAGCAGTGGCATGGGAGGAGGGCAGGCTCAGGCGACTCGGCCGCGTCGACATGCGGCGCGATCTGCTGGCGGCGTTCGCCGCGAAGCTGTCGCCGAACGATGTCGGGGTGATCGAGGCCACCGGCAGCGCGACGTCCGCTGCAGCTGTGGTTGCGCCGCATGTGAAGAAGGTGGGGATCGCCAAGCCGAAACAGGTGTTTATCGTTGCCTATGCCAAGATCAAAACGACGATCGACGCCGACGTTCTTGCGCAGCTCTATGCCAGCGGCTTCTTGCCAGAAGTCTGGATTGCGGACGAGCCGACGCAGGCTCTGCGTCGACAGGTGACACGGCGCAATCAGATTGTCCGACAGAGATCTCGATTGAAGAGCGTCATCCAGTCGATCCTTCATAGCCACCTGATCCGTCCTGCCCGCATGCCGACCTGTGCGGCGCCAAGGGTCGGACCTGGTAATCGAGCAGGTCGTACCGCAGGACGAGCGCCTCGCGATCGATGGGCATCTGCGCGAGTTCGACCGATTGGGCGAAGACCTCCAGGTCATCGAACGCGATCTTGTCCGCTCGGCTCTCGAGGATGAAGGCGTGAAGCGGCTGATGACCATTCCCGGCGTCGACATCACCGTCGCGCTGGCGATGAAGGGCGGCGATCGGCGACGTGTCGCGCTTCGACGATCCGCAGAAGCTCGTGACCTATCTCGGGTTGAACCCAAGCGTCCAGCAGTCCGGCCAGGTCCGGCCTACCATGGGCGGATCACCAAGCAGGGCCGTGGTCATGCGCGCGGCATGCTCGTCGAGGCGGCCTGGGCGGCCGCTCGTGCTCCCGGACCGTTGCGAGCCTTCTCCCTGCGGCGTGCGAGCCCGGCGCGGACAGCATGTCGCGGCCGTGGCAACCGCACGCAAACTCTCTGTCGTGATCTGTCATCTGTTGAGAAGGGCGAGAGTTACGCGTAGGCTCGACCCTCCCTGCATGCCAAGAAGCTTGCGCGATGTGGAACTCAAGGCCGGGAGCAAGGCTGTGCGCGGCCAAAAGGGAGCGCACGCCTACAACATAAAGAGCCACCGGGAAGAAGAGCGCCGCTGGGTGGAGCAGGCCGAGGGCGCCTATGCACGCCTCGTTGCCGGTTGGAACCCACGAGGTCCGAAGAGGGTAGGCACGGATGCCGCAAACGAGGCGCGACGATAGAAGCTGCGCGGCAGGGCTCTCATCTCGGACCCTGCTCTTCGCCACGCGGTCGTCCGTGCGCGACAGGAGAATAGCGCAGATTTATCAAAAAGGCTCTTGTCGATCACATCAGTGGTCTTGGGCGCTGTACGGCCGGGTGAAGACTTTGCAGGTGGCGCGGAAAGCGTTTGACCTGTAGCGAAGCAATTGTCGTCATTACGCGCTCGACCCGGGCGCCCAGCTTGGCATAAGGGCTACGTGGCCTCAGGAAGCGTCGTCGCCAATGCAGACCATGGACGAATTCCCAGCCGATGCCGAGATGCCGGTCGACCGTGCCTGTCGCCGTCCGGTGATGCGATGCCCCCGAGCGGATGAGTTCGCCCCGGAAGCTCCCGGTCACGACGCACGGGTTCGGGTTCCAAGGCGCTCAGTTTTGTTCGCGCCCAATCGGTGTAGGACGCGGCAGAAATACGAGCGTGACGAAATCGGAAAGAATGATCCTGAAGCGGCGATTCGGTAGAGCCGGGTCAAACTATCCGACGAAATAAACGAGCACTGGATGGGCGGGAGAGCGTCGCGAACTGGAGGGCAAGAGCTCCCGGACGCAGCGTTAAGTTTGAATACCTCCGCGGACATGGTCGCGAGCTTATCGCGCAAATAATCGAGCAGCCGAGCGCCGGCCGCACTCATGACCGGCTGGGCTCGGTTAATCCTGCATGCCGCGCCCATG
>NZ_RZTC01000019.1:0-69338 GCF_004023165.1 Mesorhizobium sp. M7A.F.Ca.MR.176.00.0.0
GAAGGAGCACCGACGCTGCATCGCGCCTTCGAGGCCGGACACCCCGTCGACGCACCGGCCGAGGGCATCGCCGCCGATTCACTGGCGCCAAAGCGCGTCGGCGAAATGATGTTCCCGATTGCCGAAGCCTTTGTCGAACGCTCGATCCTGGTCAGCGACGACGACATCATCGCCGCGCAGAAGGCGCTGTGGAACCGGGCCCGCATCATCTCCGAGCCGGGTGGCGCCGCCGCCTTTGCCGCGGTCCTGTCGGGCCGCTATGCGCCGGCGGCGGGCGAACGGGTCGCCGTACTGGTCTGCGGAGCGAATGCGGACCCCGCTACCTTCTAAAGGGCCTGCTGCCTTCTAAAGGGTATGCAGGATGGAACTATAACGGTCCACTTCACGTTTTTCCGAACTGCCTCGCCTTTGCCGTGTTTGCTGGTATTCTTTGAGTCGTGAGGCGTCGGGCTATCCTGCCCGCTCCACAGCATGATCCCGAAAAGTGAAATCCCTTTCGGAACAGATCATGCTCAAAGGGATAGGGCCGCATCCCGGTTTTCGGGATAGGCTCAAGGAAGGGCCGATGACGCAACGACCCACCTTCAGCAGCGATCGCGGCCTGGCCGGACGCCTGGCCTTGAGCCGGTTGGCGACGCGGGTCTCGATGATGGTCGAGCGCGGCTGGCCGTTGCTGCTTCCGCTCGTCATAGTCGCCAGCCTGTTCCTCAGCATCTCCTGGCTGGGGCTGTTCTCCCGGCTGCCGGATATGGCGCGCGTCGGCCTGGTCGCTGCTTTTGCCATAGCGGCACTGGCCGCGCTCTATCCGCTGCGCTTCTTCCGCCTGCCGGGCGCCGCCGAAATCGACCGCCGCATAGAGGCCGCCAATCAACTGTTGCACAGCCCGGTGCTGGTGCAGACCGACCGGCCCAGCGGCCGGGAAAGCAGCTTCTCGCAGGCGCTGTGGCGCGAACACCAGAAGCGTATGGCTGGAAAGCTCGACAACCTTGGCGCCGACCTGCCGCGCACGCGCGTGCCGGAGCGCGACCCCTGGGGGCTGCGCGCGGTGGCGGCCCTTTTGCTCGTTACCGCCTTCGCCTTCTCCTTCGGGCCGACGGGCGGCAGGATCAGCGACGGCTTCACTGCCCATGGCGCGCGCGATATCGTGCCGCCGCGCATCGATGCATGGGTGACGCCACCGGCCTATACCGGCAAGCCGCCGATCTTCCTGACCGCCGACGCCAACCAGGCGATCCCGACCTTTACGGTTCCCGAAGGCAGTGACGTTTCGCTGCGCGTGACGGGCGGCTCAGGCGAGGAAACGCTCGGCTATGCCGACAAGAATGGCAACGCCCGCGTCATCGACCCCGCTGCGCCGCAGGCCGCCGCCAAGCCGGCTGCAAGCCCGGCGCCGCCGTCCAAGGTGCGCCAGTTCACCAGCAAGCTGACCGGCGACGGCACGCTGACGCTGACGTCGGGCGAGGACCAGCTCGGCCGCTGGGCCTTCGCGGTCATATCGGACAAGCCGCCGCAGATCCGCTTCGTCGGCGAGCCCAAGCGCGCCGCAAACGGCGCCTTCGAGCTAAACTACCAGATCGACGACGACTATGGCGCCGCCACCGCCAAAGCGGTGTTCGCGCTCGCCGATCCGCAGGCGCCCAATGCGCGCCCGCTGTACGGTGCACCTGAAATGCCGCTGACGCTGCCGCGCCGCGGCGGCAAGTCGAACGCCGCCAAGACCTCCAAGGACCTGACCGAGCATGTCTGGGCCGGCAGCAGCATCAAGCTGACGCTGGTCGCCACCGATGATGCCGGGCACACCGCATCGAGCGAAACCAAGACGCTGCTGATGCCGGAGCGGCCTTTCGCCAATCCGCTGGCACGCGCCGTGATCGAACAGCGCCGCCTGCTGGCGCTCGACGCCAACGCCAAGCCGCGCGTGCTCGACCTGATGGACGCCATCACGCTGCGGCCGGAAGACACGTTCGACAACATGTCTCACTATCTCGCCATCATGAGCGCCCGCACCCGGCTGAAGATGGCCGAGAGCGACGATCAATTGCGCAGCGAGGTCTCCTATCTCTGGGAAATCGCGCTCGGCATCGAGGAAGGCAATCTATCGGCCGCCGAAAAGCGGTTGCGCCAGGCGCAACAGGCGCTGCAGGACGCCATCAAGAATGGCGCCAGCGACGCTGAAATCGAAAAGGCGATGAAGGAACTGCGCGAGGCGATGAACCAGTTCCTGCAGGAATTCGCGGAGCGCGCCAAGCAGAATCCCAACGCCCCGCAGATGCAGCAGAACGGCCAGGAATTGCGCCAGAGCGACATCGATCGCATGATGGACCAGATCGAAAACCTGGCGAAGTCCGGAGATCGCGACAAGGCCCAGCAACTGCTGTCGCAACTGCAGGACATGATGAACAATCTGCAAGCCGGCCGTCAGCAGCAAGGCGGCCAGCAGGACAGCGAGATGCGCCAGCAGATGGACAAGCTGGGTGAGATCCTGCGGCGTCAGCAGGAGATGATGAACGACACCTTCCGCATGGATCAGATGCAACGCGGCGAGCGCCAGCGCGGGCAGAACCGTGACGAGCAGCTCGGCGAAGGCGGCCAGGATGAGGACAGACCCGGCGTCGGCGAAGACCGCGATCCGCTCGCCCGGCAAAAGCCGATGACACCCCAGGAATTCGCCGATGCGCTGAAACAGCTGCAGCAGGGCCAGGGCCAGCTGCAAAGCGACCTCGATCAGCTGAAGAAGGGCCTCGAAGGCATGGGTATGGAGCCCAATGAAGGATTTGGCGAGGCCGGCAAGTCCATGGGCAATGCCGAACAGGCACTCGGCGAGGGTGACGGCGATGCGGCCGTCGGTCATCAGGGCCGGGCCCTGGAAGCGCTGCGCAAGGGCGCCAAGGACATGATGAAGCAGATGCAGGCCATGCAGGGCGACCAGGGCGGCGGCGAGGAAGGCGGCCGCCAGCAGAACGCCGACCGTGATCCGCTCGGCCGGCCGCGCGCCAGCCAGGGTCCCGATTTCGGGGATTCGGTGAAGGTGCCCGACGAGATCGACGTGCAGCGTGCCCGCCAGATACTGGAAGCGATCCGCAAGCGGCTCGGCAATGCGCTCAGCCCTGACATCGAACGCAGCTATCTGGAACGGCTGCTCGAGCTGAAATAGAGCAATTCCAGGAAAAGTGTGAAGCGGTTTTCCGTCCGGAATCGCGAAAAAACAAAGGGATTGCCGCTCGCGTCCATCCCACCTAAAGACCCTCTCGCGCGGTTGCACCACCATGCCCAGACTTGGCGCCGTCACACCCATCCTGCGCATCTTCGACATTGCCAAGGCGCGTGAATTCTATGTCGGCTTCCTCGGCTTCGAGGTGCAGTGGGAACATCGCTTCGCCGACGACGCGCCGCTTTACATGGCGGTCGGCCGCGACGGCTGCGTTCTGCATCTCTGCGAACATCATGGCGACGGTGCACCCGGCATCGCCCTGCGCATCGAGGTCGAGGATATCACCGCTCTTCATGGCGAACTGATCGGCAAAAACTACCGCTTTGCCAGGCCGGGCCTGGAAGAAACGCCGTGGAAGACCCGAGAGGTATCGGTCGCCGATCCGTTCGGCAACAGGCTGCATTTCTACGAGGATGCCGCTGGCTGACTGAGCCTGTTGACGAAGGCTTCGCGGATCGCATCCTGCATGCCGTCGATCGCCTCGCCTGACGCATTCGGGTTGCGGTGCATCACCACGTTGGAGGAATCGATGGCGCCGAATCCATCCGCCGTGGTCAGTTCACGACAGCCGTCCGGAATGTTGCTGCGCGAAATCGGCGCGATCGCCAGTCCGGAGGTGACGGCGAGCTTGAGGCCGCCGGTGGTGTCGCTGGTATAGGCGACACGATAGGCAAGATCGCGCTGCTCCAGTGATTTGATGGCGAAGTCCTTGCACCAGCCGGCCCGGTTGTAGAGCGCGATCGGCACCGGCTGTTCCTCATGCATGTGATGCAGGGTCGACGTCACCCACACGGTCGGGTCGTGCATCAGCACTTCGCCGCCGGCGGGATCCTGCCATTCGAACACCACGCACAGATCGAGCTCGCCGGCAGCAAGCGCTGCCATCTGTGCCCCGGAATGGGCATAGCGCACGGTGACCTCGACCTGCGTATGACGCTTCGAGAAGGCGCCGAGCGCGCGCGACAGGATGGCGTGGCCATATTCCTCCGGAATGCCGATGCGCACCGGCCCGCCAAGCGGCGCTGCCGCCATCGATGCCGACGTCTCGTCGAGCAGCGAGACAATGCGGCGGGCGTTGACGATGAGTTCGCCGCCGCGCCGCGTCAACGCGACGCCGCGCGAACCGCGCTCGAACAGGCTGGCGCCGATCAGCTCTTCGAGCTTCTTCATCTGCATCGACACCGCGGATTGGGTGCGGCCGGCCTGCTCCGCCGCCTTGGTGAAATTGCCGGTCTCGGCAATCGCCACGAAGGTTCGCAGGAGGTCGCTGTCGAGGGTCGGCCGCATGAAATCCGCCATAAGAGAATTTGATTGCTGGCATCATTCCAATTCGTTTGCAACATGTCAAACGGCGGACGATAGTCGCTATACCCATTGGATATGCGGCTGCGAAATCAGCCGCGGACCAATCAAGAGTCCTCACTCGTGCCCGCTGCCCGAAACGGTGGCGGGTTCTTTTTACCCCGCAGGCGGCAGCTTCGAGTCGTACGCGCAGGAGCCTGGATGCAGATGCAGAATCGGATGGTGGGCGGCATCCTGAGCCTGTGCCTCGGCGTGCTGGTCTTTTCGCTGCAGGATCCGCTCGTCAAAGCCGTGTCGAGCGGTTATCCGGTGACCGAGGTGATGGCGATCCGCTCGATCGTCGCCCTGCCGATCCTGATCGTTCTGGTCCATGCCGATGTCGGCTTGCGGGCGATCCTGTCGAAGCGATTCGGCATGCTGACGGTGCGCGCCTTCATCCAGTTCACCTCCTATACGATGTACTACCTGGCCATCGCTGCTTTGCCGCTCGCCGATGCGGTGGCGCTTTATTTCATGGCGCCGCTGTTCATCATGGTCCTGGCCGGGCCGTACCTTGGCGAGCGCGTCTCCTGGCAGACACTGGCAACCGTGCTGATCGGCTTGTTCGGCGTCCTCGTGATGCTGCGCCCCGGCGCAGGGCTGTTCGACTGGGCAGCGCTGCTGTCGCTGGGCTCGGCGGCGCTCTATGGTTTTTCGCAGCTGATGGCCCGCAAGATCGGCGATACTGAATCGTCCACGGTCATGGCCTTCTATCAGAACGGCGCCTATCTGGTCGGCGCCGCCGTGGTTGCCGGGGCGTTTCACCTGGCCGGCATCACACACGCCGTTCACCCAAGCCTGGAATTCCTGGTACGGCCATGGCTTTGGCCCACGCTGCCGGATTTTCTCAAGATGGCGGCCTGCGGTTTCGTCGCTTCCGCCGGCATGATCCTGCTGTCGCAGGCCTACCGGATGGCGCCGGCCAACCGCGTTGCCACCTTCGAATACACCGGCATCCTGTGGTCGCCGCTGTGGGGTTTCCTGTTCTTCGCCGAGGTGCCGCGGTCGACGACGGTGATCGGTGCTGCCTTGATCATCGGCGCCGGTCTGCTGGCGCTCAACACCGAACGGCGCAAGAATGTTCCACCTGTGCTCGCTGCCGCCGACCCAGCCTGATCAGGCGAAGCAGATCAGCGCCCGCTCGACTCGCGAACGGATTTCGGCCAGCGTGAAGGGCTTCTGCACGACATCGAGGATGATGCCGTTCAATTCCTCGGCGCGCTCGCGCTGGTCGGCATAGCCGGTCATCAGCACGATCTTGATCGACGGAAACAATGCAGCAGCCGCGATCGCCATCTCGATGCCGTCCATCTCCGGCATGCGGATATCGGAGACGACTAGATCGTAGCCGCCACGCGCCGCCTGGATCAGCGAAAGTCCCTGTGCGCCGTCCGCAGCGATATCGATTGTGTGCCCGGCGCGTTCAAGCGCGCGGGCGGCCAGGGTGCGGACGGACTCATCGTCCTCGACGATCAGAAGCTTTGCCATGGCCGGCATATTTGGCCGCCAAAAGTTGACTTTTCCTGAAAGTCCCCGAGCAATCCAGGAAAAGTGTGAGACGGTTTTCCGGGAAAAGCGCATAGCGCTTTCCCTTGGGAATTGCGTCAAAACAAAAAACTAGAGCGGTTCGGCGTTTTCGTGAAGCGGCGAACCGCTCTAAGCATCAGCAAACCTTTTTGATGCCGCTCAGACATCCCCTTTGACGACACCGACAAACGGCAACTCGCGAAAAGCATGGGCTACATCCATGCCGTAGCCGACGACGAAATAGTCGGGGCAGTCGAAGCCGACATAATCGGCATTGAGCTCGGTCTGGCGGCGCATGCGCTTGTCGAGCAGCACGGCGATCGAACAGCTCTTGGCGCCCCGCGACAACATCAGCTCGCGGGTAAAGCTCAGCGTCTTGCCCGATTCGAGAATGTCGTCGATCAGCAGCACGTCGCGGCCGGCGACCTCATTGTCGATGTCGCGCAGCACCCTCACCTCGCCGCTGCTGGTGCCGGCGCCATAGCTGGAAATGAAGATGAATTCGACCTCCGGCGACAGGCCGACATCGTGCATGGCCCGGATAAGATCGGCGGCGAAGATAAACGAGCCCTTCAGCACCGAGATCACCAGCAGATCGTGATAATCGTGTCCGGCAATCTCCTTGGCGAGTTCGAGATTGCGCCGCGCGATCGCCGATGCTGAAAACAGAACCTCGATGTCCTTGCCGCGTACGATGGGCATTGATGGTCTTCCCCGGTGATCGCCTATTCGGCGAAAGTGACCGACACGGTCTTCACACCGTTTCTAGGCACGTCGAGCCGGCTGGCAAAGCCGAATCTTTCGCCAGACGCCAGCGAACGGCCGGATGTCCCCAACGTATAGCGGGTAGTCTGCCCGTCATTGCCGGTCACCCGGATTTCGAGCGGCGGCAACTGCGTCGGTTTCGCACCATCATTGACGGCCTCGCCATCGACGAACAGCGCGGCGTTCGGCCCGGTAGCGTCGACGCGTGACGTGACGCCCGAAATGCTGAGCGCCGACGCCTGCGCGCTGGATGGGAACGGCGCCTGGCGCACCACCGCGTGCCCGCCGGAGACCCAGAATGCGGCCAAGGCAGCGCCGATACCGGCGACCCAGAAGATCGGCCCGCCGCGCGAGGCTGGTAGCCGCTCCGGCAGGGCCTCGGGCTTGCGCAGCATGTCCATGCCCGCGACGGGTGGCATGACGATCGCACGCGGCAGCGGCGAAACGCTCTCCACGGCAGGCGCAAGGCGCGGCATCACCACGTAATCGGCATCGACGATATCGGCAGCCGAACCACGTATGAACCGGTCCGCTGCGGCGATTGCCGCCCGATCGGTCATGATTTCGCCGGAAACCGGGCGCGCGGTTCGATCGTCAGCCATCATGGCCCCAGCATTGCAGCACGTGTTCGCTTTTCGTTTCTTTTGCGTAAACACAAATGGTTAACGCTTCCCCACCGGAGCCCTCGTGACGAGCCGAAAGAGCCCAGAAATTAACCGCCGGTTAACCATGCCGGCCGATGGTCTTTACCCAGAACAGGCCGGCTCGCCGCCGAGCCGAAATTCAGGTCGTCGAAATTGATTCGTTTCGAAAATGTCGGCCTCCGCTATGGCATGGGTCCGGAAATCCTCCGCGACATCTCCCTGCACATCCCGGAGCGCTCCTTCCAGTTCCTCAGCGGGCCTTCGGGCGCCGGCAAGACGACCTTGCTGCGCTTGCTGTTCATGTCGCTGAAGCCGACGCGCGGGCTGATCACCATCTTTGGCAAGGACCGTTCGCGCATCTCGCGTACCGAATTGCCGCATCTGCGCCGCCGCATCGGCGTGGTGTTCCAGGATTTTCGCCTGCTCGACCACATGACCACCTACGAGAACGTCGCGCTGCCGCTGCGCGTGCGCGGGCGCGAGGAGGCGAGCTACCGCACCGATGTCACCGAACTGTTGAAGTGGGTCGGGCTGGGCGAGCGCATGCACGTGCTGCCGCCGGTTCTGTCCGGCGGCGAGAAGCAGCGCGCGGCGATCGCGCGGGCGCTGATCGAGCAGCCGGAAATCCTGCTCGCCGACGAACCGACCGGCAATGTCGATCCGCCGCTGGCGCGACGGCTGTTGCGGCTGTTTATCGAGCTCAACCGTCTCGGCACCGCGGTGGTGATCGCCACCCACGACCTTGGCCTGATGGAACAGGTCGACGCGCGCCGCATGATCCTGGCCGGCGGAAGGCTGGACATCTATGACTGAACTGTCCGCCGAACATTTTGTGGAACGGGAGCAGGACGCCGAGGCGACCGAGGCAAAGCCCCGCGCCCAGCGCAGGATGGCGCCGATCGTGCCGGCGCAGAACATCGCCGGCCGGGCACTGGTCCTGGTCATCGCCATCATGACCTTCCTGTCCTGCCTGACTTTCGGCGCGGTGACGCTGGTGCGCGACACAGCGTCCGTCTGGGAGAACCAGATTTCACGCGAGGCGACCATCCAGATCAAGCCGGTCGACGGCCTCGACATGGAAGCAGCCCTTACCCAGGCCTCCCAGATCGCCGGTGAATTCCCTGGCGTCAAGACGACCCGGATCATCGACCGCGAGGCGACCGCGAGGCTCCTTGAGCCCTGGCTGGGCTCGGGGCTCAACATCGATGAATTACCCGTGCCGCGCCTGATCATCGTCACCATCGACGAGAACAGCCCGCCCGATTTCGCTGCCATGCGCGCCGCGATCACGCCGAAACTGCCGAGCGCATCGCTCGACGATCACCGCACCTGGGTCGACCGGCTGGTAGCGATGGCCCGCACGACGGTGACCATCGGCATTGCCGTGCTGGCATTGATACTGTCGGCGACCGTGCTGACCGTGGTGTTCGCGACGCGCGGCGCCATGGCCGGCAACGGTCACATCATCGAAGTGCTGCATTTCGTCGGCGCCGAAGCACGCTTCATCGCGCGCGAATTCCGCCGGCATTTCCTGGTCACCGGCATGAAGGGAGCGGCGGCTGGCGGTGCCGCGGCAGTGCTCGTCTTCATCGTCTTTTCCTGGTGGTCGTCGCGCAATATGGCGACGCCGCAGGCCGACCAAGCGACCGCCCTGTTCGGCAATTTCGCCATCGGTTCGGCAGGCTATCTCGGTGTCGTGTTGATGGTGCTGGTGATCGGCGGACTGACGGCTGCCACGTCCCACGCCACCGTCGTTGCCTATCTCAGCGACATCGATGTCCGCCAGCCGGATGCAGGCTAATTCATGTCGCCCAAAAGTGGGAACCGGTTTTGGGACAACGACATAGATAGGACAGGGTGATCACGGATGGAGAATTCACGTAACGCAAAGTGCGTCTTTTACCTACCCAAAGCCGCATTTCAGGATTAACCATATGGCGATGGACGCGCGGGATTCGACCGGTACGGCTGGGCAGATGCCAGTGGTGGTTGCCCGTTCGCATGGCCGCTCCACTGTGAGCCGTCTAAGAGCCGCGTTGCGCCTGTCCGCTCTCTCTGTCCTCATCCTCGCAACATTGTTTGCCGGCGGCTTCGGCTGGTTCGCCAATAAGGTCAGTCACCTGACCACGCCTGCCAATCCGGCCAAGGCGGACGCGATCATCGTGCTGACCGGCGGTCAGTCCCGCCTTGATGCGGCGATGGATCTGCTGGCGTCCGGCAAGGGCGAGCGGCTGCTGATCAGCGGCGTCCATCCTTCGGCCAGCCGTCGCCAGTTGCAGGCGGCGACCGGCGGCGACAAGAAGCTGTTCTCCTGTTGCGTCGACATCGACCGCGCCGCGCTCGATACGATCGGCAATGCGGAGGAAAGCGCCAAATGGGTCGAGAGCCACGCCTATGGCACGGTGATCCTTGTCACCAACAATTATCATATGCCCCGAAGCCTGCTGGAAATGGGCAGGCTGCTGCATGGCGCCAAGCTCGAGCCCTATCCGGTGGTCAATTCCAACCTCGACAATGGCGGCTGGCTGACCAAGCCGCGGGCATTGCGCGTGCTGTTCACCGAATACAACAAATATTTGCTGGCGCTGGCGCGGGGCATCGTGCCGGTCAAGCCGACGCCCAATGGCATAGCGCTGGCCGAAACAGCGGCCGGCGGCTGATTATTCCGCTGCGGCCGCGCCCGTATTTCCCCTGAGCCGTGCGATCTCCTGTTCAAGGCGCTCGATCCGCTTGTCCCGCTCGCCGAGTGCCGCCGCCACGTCGGCCGCCTCGAACCGTTGCGGAATATGCTGCGGGCAATTGGCATCCCAGGCCGAGACGGTGAACAGGATGACCTGCTCGGGGCGCGCCTTGTAGTCTTGCGGCATCAGTTTCGCCATCAGTTCAGCGTCACTCTCGACGACCCGCGCCGTGCCCCAGATCTTGATGCGCTGGCGGTGCATATAGTCGATCAGGAACAAGAACGCCCTTGGATTGTCGGCCAGATTGCCCTGCGTGATGAACTGCCGGTTGCCGGAAAAATCCGCGAAGCCGATCGTATGTTCATCCAGCACCTTGAGGAAGCCGGCCGGCCCGCCGCGATGCTGGACATAGGGCTGCCCCTCGCCGTTCGCGGTCGACAGGAAGACGCTGGTCTGCATTTCGATGAAGGCGGCAAGGTCCGGGGTGATGCCGGCCTGCCAGCCGCCACGCTCCTCGACGCGGGCATAGGACTGACGTGAGCCCTTGCGGGCCTGGATCGCCTTGACGGTCGGCGTGAAGGCGACGTCGCTGGTGAAAGCATGCGCGTTCATTGAAAGCTTCCTTGCGGCAAGATGCTAAAGTCCGAGCTCCGACAGCGTCGGGTGGTCGTCCGGTCGCCGGCCGAGCGGCCAGTGATACTTACGATCGGCCTCGCCGATCGGCAGGTCGTTGATGCTGGCGATGCGCAGGCGCATCAGCCCGTGTTCATCGAATTCCCAGTTCTCGTTGCCGTAGCTGCGGAACCATGAACCGCTGTCGTCGCGCCATTCGTAAGCGAAACGCACGGCGATGCGGTTGCCGTGGAAGGCCCAGACCTCCTTGATCAGCCGGTAGTCGAGCTCGCGACTCCATTTTCGCGTCAGGAAGGCCTGGATGGCGTCGCGGCCTTGCAGGAATTCGGCGCGGTTGCGCCAGCGGCTGTCCTTGGTATAGGCGAGCGCAACCCGCGCCGGATCGCGTGAATTCCAGGCATCCTCGGCCATGCGCGCCTTCTGTGCTGATGTCTCGGCGGTAAACGGCGGCATCGGCGGGCGGGCTTCGGACATGGCAACTCCTTTGTGGGCCATGCTGCGGGCAGGCTGACAGACACAATATAGAGCCTTCCATCATTCAAATGCAGATGACATATTCGTAACCTGTCCTTCCATTTTCCGGAAGAAGCTATGGATCGTCTCGAAGCCATGTCGCTCTTTGTCGCCGCGGTGGAGGCCGGCAGCCTTTCAGCAGCCAGCCGCCGTTTCGGCATTCCGCTGGCGACGGTCAGCCGCAAGATTTCCGATCTCGAGCGCCATCTGAACACACGCCTCCTGAATCGCTCGACGCGACGGCTAACACCGACCGATGCCGGCCAGACCTATCTTGCCGCCTGCCGCCGCATCCTCGACGACGTCGGCGAGGCCGAACGCACGGCAGCCGGCGAATACAGTGCTCCGACCGGCGAACTGGCCATCACCGCGCCGGTCGTCTTTGGCCGTCTGCACGTGCTGCCGGTCGTCACCGGCTTTCTCGCCGCCTATCCCGACGTGGACATCCGCCTGACATTGGCCGACCGCATAACCCAGCTGGTCGAGGACCATTTCGATCTCGCCATCCGCATCGGCCAGTTACCCGATTCGAGCCTGGTCGCCATCGGCGTCGGCGCGATCCGCCGCGTCGTTTGCGCCAGCCCGGCCTATCTGGCCGAACACGGCACGCCAACGGCCCCGGAGGATCTGGAAACACACGATTGCATCACCTTCGAGGGACTTGCCTCCGCCGCCAGTTGGAGCTTCATCAGGGGCAAGGCCGAAATCCCGGTTCGGGTCCGCTCGCGGCTTCAGGTCAACACCGCCGAAGCGGCCATCGATGCCGCGATTGCCGGCGTCGGGCTGACACGCGTGCTTTCCTACCAGATCGAAGCCGCGCTGCGGTCCGGCACGCTGCGCATCCTGCTGCAGGAGTTCGAGCCAAAGTCATGGCCGGTAAGCCTGGTGCATGCGGGCCACGGCCTGCTGCCGGTCAAGCTGCGCGCATTCCTCGATTTTGCCGCCCCGCGCCTGAAGGAGCGGCTGGCACAGCTGATGTAGCGGAACCAGGCCAATCTCCCATTGGCGACCGTTCTTCGTTGCCAACCAAAGCGCCCTGCGGCCATTTCCTTTTTTCCCGCGCTTGGTGTAACCAACGCTCACCTCCTCACCGGGCTCCCCCCCAATGCTCTACATCAGATCGCTGACGTTCAATTTCGTCTTTTACGTCAACCTGATCGTCCAGATGATCCTCTGGACCCCGTACTATTTCCTGTCGCCCCGGCACCGCGCCTGGTTCGTGCCGAAATTCTGGTCGCGCACCTCGATGTGGCTTTACGACAAGATCGCCGGAACGAAGAGCGAGATCACCGGCCGGGAAAACCTGCCCGAAGGCTCCTTCATCCTGGCCCCCAAACACCAGTCGTTCTGGGATGCGATCGCCTTCTTTCCCTATCTTCACGACCCTCTCTACATCCTGAAGCGCGAGCTCACCTGGATCCCGTTCTTCGGCTGGTACATCATGAAGATGCGCATGATTCCGGTTCATCGCGGCAGCCGTTCGAAAGCGCTGAAGGCCGTGGTCGCCGCGACCAAGGCGGAGATGGCGCGCAATCCTCGCCAGCTCATCATCTACCCCGAAGGGACAAGACGCGCGCCGGGCGACGAGCCGGCCTACAAATACGGCATCGTCGAAATCTATGCGCAACTTGGCGTTCCGGTGGTGCCGGTTGCCCATGTCGCCGGTCTCTATTGGCCGCGTCGAAAATTTCTGCGCTACCCCGGCACCGTGAAGGCGCGCTTCCTGCCGCCGATCCCACCGGGACTGAGCAAGGACGAATTCATGGCCCGGCTGATCGGCGAGACCGAGGCTGCCTGCGACCAGTTCCTGATTAATGCCGCGCGGGGCCCGAATCCGCCTGCCTTGCCGCCGACAGCGGTGAAAAGACTGCAAGAGCTGGACAACGCCGCAAGACACAAAGCCTGAACCGGAAGTCTCCTGCCGGCAGTTCTCAGCCGAAAACGGCCAGCGCGGTGGTCAACACCAGCGTCGCGGCAAAGACCAGGTTGACGATCCGCGAGGCCGCCGGCCGGCGCAGGAAGCGCACGAATGCCACTCCCAAGACAAGCCACAGAGCATGGATGGCGACGATCATCAGCGCGAGAGCCATCAGCTTCAGCCATGGACCAAGCTCAGTGTTACCCTGTTTGGGCGAAGCACCGGCGAACACGGCGGCGATTGCCACATAGGCCTTCGGATTGGCGACCGCGAGAAGGAATCCAGCCAGCCATGTTGGACACGAAGCCTCCGCGCCGCGTGCTGCCATGGGCGGCGCCGTGGCGATCTTGAAGGCGAGATAGAGGATGTAGGCCGCCGAGGCGAAAGCCAGCAACGGCGCCAGCTTCGGCATCGAGGTAAGCACCGCCATGACCCCGGTCGCGACAACCAGAAGCACGGCGATCGTGCCCAGGATGATTCCCCAGGCATAGCCCAGCGAGTGGCGCAAACCGAAGGCGGTCCCAACGGCGGTAACGCTTATCGTTGCCGGACCCGGGCTGCCCATGATCACCAGGGCGGCAAGCACGAGCGCGAGAAGTTGTCCCCAAAAGTCCGGCTGCGAAAGAAGCGGCTCAGTCATTTTCTCCTCTGTCCTGCCTTGCGCGAAGAGACAGTATGGCAGGACCAGAGGGGCGTCTTGGACGTTCGTGCGAGGCGCGGCGCCTGAAGCTTCAGCCGCTCGCTTTGTCGAGTTCGGCCATGTCGGCGGCGGTCAGTTTCAGCGACGCCGCCCTGATCAGGCTGTCCATCTGTTCAGGCTTGGTGGCGCTGGCGATCGGCGCGGTGACACCCGGCCGCGCAATCACCCAGGCAAGCGCGACTTCCGCCTGCTTGGCCGAATGCCTTGATGAAACCGCGTCGAGTGCCGCAAGGATGCGCATGCCGCGCGCGTTGAGGTAGTCTTTCACGCCACCGCCGCGCGGGCTTTGACCGAGATCGGCATCGCTGCGGTATTTGCCGCTGAGAAAACCCTTGGCCAGGCTGAAATAGGTGATGACGCCGATGTCCTCGGCCACGCATAGATCGCGCAACGGCCCATCGAAGGACGAGCGATCGTAGAGATTGTATTCCGGCTGCAGCACCTCGTAGCGCGACAGACTGCGCAAGCTCGCCACATCGAGTGCGGCACGCAACTGGCCGGCGTCGAGATTCGAACAGCCGGCATAGCGGATTTTGCCCTTGGCGAGCAGCTTCTCGTAGGCGCCAAGCGTTTCTTCATAGGGCGTTGCGGGGTCCGGCCAGTGCGACAGATAGAGGTCGATGACTTCGGTCTGCAGCCGCTTCAGCGATGCGTCGACGGCCTTTTCGATGTATGCGGCGGACAGGTCCTTGTGCCCCTGCCCCATATCCGAACCGACCTTGGTGATCACCACGACCTTGTCGCGATTGCCACGGTCTTTCATCCATTTGCCGATGATGGTTTCCGATTCACCGCCTTTGTGGCCGGGAACCCAGCGCGAATAGGCATCCGCCGTATCGATGGCGTTGAGGCCGGCGCCGACGAAGCGGTCGAGCAGGTCGAACGAGGTTTTCTCGTCGGCGGTCCAGCCGAAGACATTGCCGCCCAGAACCAGCGGCGCGATGGACAGGTCGGTGCGACCGAGACGACGTTTCTGCAAGGCGGATCTCCGGGATGATTGGGGCGGGCAAATGGCGCCCGCGGGCTGAGGGTCGGAGCCTAACCTAGGTCTTGCCTGAACGAGGTCAAAGGCCTGGCCGCCTTTTTCCGCAGAGCCAGCTTCACAAAGGCGCGACCTGGCTGGCGACATCCTCCAGCCAGTGGTCGCTTATGCCCAATGCCTCGAGATGCTCCAGCGTGCTCAGCACATAGTCCTCGTTGTTGCCGGACTGGCCGACCGCGCCGCGCACCACGGCCGCCGCATCCGCCACGTCGAGCGCTCCGGCATATTGCTCGTGCTGGCGGTCGACGATGTAGACCACGGCGTCGACCGTATCGCCCCCGTCGAGGCGAATCTTGAGCATGCGCTCCAGATAGACATTGGTGACCAGTTCGCGCTCGCGAAGATAGGCCATGACCTCGTCGCGCAAGTCGCCGGGGACGCGGAATGCGAGGCCGACGCAGGACCCGCCACGGTCGAGGCCGAGCACCAGCCCCGGCCGCTCGCGCGTTCCGCGATGCACGAAGGAATAGACGCAGAGCGAGCGCCGATAGCCGTGCAGGCGGGCACGCTGTGTCTCGACATGCGCGAATCCCGGCCGCCAGATCAGCGAGCCATAGCCAAACACCCAAAAATCGCCCATATCGCCGCGCCTGATTGCAAAAGATGCCAACACCGCACCCGGACCGGTGTTTTTTCCGCCCGTCCCGTCTAACTATTCGTCTGCCTACCTGGCGGAATCGACCACCCGTCCGCAACACCCATGCGTTAACGAGAGCCAAAGCATGACGTCAAGTGACGAACGCCAGCCGAACAAACGTCGCCGCCTGTTCTGGCTTGCAGCATTCATCGTCGTGCTGTTCGCCCTCTACAGCGGCGGCTGGTTTTATCTGGCCGACCGCGTCAGGAGCGAGGCCGACAAGGCGGTTGCCACGCTCAACAAGAATGGCGTCGAGGCCGGCTGCGCCAATCTCCAGGTCAGCGGCTATCCCTTGAGCTTTACCGTCTCCTGCGACAACCTCGCCTATGAGGATGATGCCAGGAACATCGCGGCCTCAGCCGGCAGTTTCAACGCGGCCGCCCAGATCATCCAGCCTCTGTCGCCGGTTGCCAATCTGCGCGGCCCGCTCAGGACCTCCGTTCCGGACATGGTGCCGCTGTGGATCGACTGGGACAATCTGCAGGCCAGTTTCAAATTGTGGTGGCCGCTGCCGCAGCGAATCTCGCTGGAGGCGGAGGGCCTGTCCGGCCAGACCGATCCGGCCGACGACACCGATCCGGTGCAACTGTTTAGCGCCGGCAAGGCCTCGGGCCAGTTGCAGCCCAACGGGGAGGATATCAACTATCTCGGCAGTTTCGGCGATCTCGAGATCGACCCCGGCGCGATTGGCGGGCGCGTGCTTCCGGCGCTCGATGCCAGCGGCGACGTGACATTGAAGAACGGCGTCGCACTGATCGGCACGCAGGTGAAGAGCCTTCGTGGCCAGGCGATCGAAATCCGCAACCTTGACCTGTCGTCGGGGCCGGCGCGCATCACCGTTTCGGGACCGCTCTCGGTCGATGCCGAGGGCCTGGTCAACGCCGATCTGATGATCAGGCTGAAGGACCCGAAGGCGGTGGCGGCCATCCTCGGCGCCGCCATACCCGAGCAGAAAAGCCAGATCGAGCAGGGTTTTTCTGCCCTGGCGGTGCTCGGCAACGAACCGTCGATGCCGCTGAAGGTGGTCAGGGGCAAGGCCTCGCTCGGCTTCATTCCGCTGGGCAAGATCAAGCCGGTCGAATAGCTCAACCATGGCAAAACCCGTGAAGCTGCTGAGCGTTGGCGCCTTGACGCTGGACACCATCCTGCGCGTCGAGACGCTGCCCGTGCATCAGGGCAAGTTCATTGCCTCCGACGGCCTCCAGATCGCCTCGGGCATGGCCACCAGTGCTGCCTGTGCCGCGCATCGCCTGGGGGCCGAGGTATCGCTGTGGGCGAGCGCGGGTGACGATGCCGTCGCCGACCAGCTCATCGCCGGCATCGAGGCCGAAGGCGTCGATTGCACCTTTGTGCGCCGCGTCAGAGGCGCCCGCTCGGCGCTGGCCTCGATCCTGGTCGACGCGCATGGCGAGCGCATCATCGTGCCGTTCTATGACGGGCTGGCCCAGGCCGATCCCGAAGTCTTGCCGGTCGCCGACCTCACGGCATTCGACGCCGTGCTGGTCGATGTCCGCTGGCCGGGCGCGGCAGCGTTGGCACTCAAGGCGGCACGCGCCGTTGGGCGTCCGGCGATCCTCGATGCCGACACCGCGCCGCTGGAAGTTCTGGAACAGCTGTTGCCGCTCGCCACGCACATCGTCGCTTCGGAAACGGCGGCGCGCATCGTCTGCGGCCAGGCGCTCGATCCGGAAACGGCTTGCGCCGATCTCGCCAGCCGCACCGACGCCTTTGTCGCGGTAACCGGCGGCGCGGCGGGCTGTTGGTGGCACGACCGTCGCGCAGGCTGTGTGCGCCATGTCGCGGCGCCGAGGATCAAGGCAGTGGATACGCTCGCCGCCGGCGATGTCTTCCACGGCGCCTTCGCCGTCGGGTTGGCGGAAGCCATGCCGGTCGAGCAGGCTTTGCGCTTTGCCAGTGCGGCCGCGGCGCTCAAATGCCTGCGCTTCGGCGGCAGGCTGGGCGCGCCGGATAGGGCCGAGACGCTGGCCATGGTTGCGCAGACCTGGCCAGCCTGAAACTGACGCTTTTGTTTTGACGCAATTCCCAAGGGAAAGCGCTAGCGCTTTTCCCGGGAAAAACGCCTCACACTTTTCCTGGAATTGCTCTAGCCCTTCGCGGGATGCTCGACGGCCTGGCGACCGAAATCGGGCACGTCGATGTCCTGGCCGGCCTCGATGATCGAGCGGCGTACGGCGCGGGTGCGGGTGAACAGATCGAAGAGCTTTTCGCCGTCGCCCCAGCGGATCGCGCGTTGCAGCGACGCCAGATCTTCCGAGAACCGCGCCAGCATTTCAAGGATGGCGTCCTTGTTGTGCAGGCAGACATCCCGCCACATGGTCGGGTCGGAGGCGGCAAGGCGGGTGAAGTCGCGGAAGCCGGAAGCCGAATATTTGATCACTTCGGACTTGGTCACCGACTGCAGATCATCGGCGGTGCCGACAATGTTGTAGGCGATGATGTGCGGCAAATGCGAGACGATGGCCAGCGTCATGTCGTGATGCTGCGGGTCCATCGTGTCGATGTTGGCACCGCAGCGGCGCCAGAACTCCGACAGCCTCTCCAGCGCGTCCGGGTTGGTGTCGGGCAGCGGCGTGAAGATGCACCAGCGATTGTCGAACAGGTCGGCGAAACCGGCGTCGGGGCCGGATTTTTCCGTGCCCGCCAGCGGATGGCCGGGAATGAAATGGACACCTTCAGGCACATAAGGCTGCATCTGCGCGATGACAGACGCCTTGGTCGAGCCGACATCGGTGAGGATCGCGCCCGGCTTCAGCGCCGGCGCGATTTCCTCGGCCACCGCGCCGGACGAGCCGACCGGCACCGAGACGATGACCAGGTCGGCATCGCGGACAGCTTCTCTCGCATCGGTAGTATAGCTATCGCCCAGCCCGAGTTCCTCGGCTCGCGCCAGTGTCGCGGCACTGCGGGTCGAAATGGCCAAGTGACGGGCGAGACCTTCGCGGCGGATGACGCGGGCCAGCGACGAGCCGATCAGGCCGATGCCGACCAGCGCGATCTTTTCAAACATCGGTGATGTCATGGTCTCTAGCTTTTCAGGAATGTCGTGAGAGCGGCGACAACGCCGCGATTGGCCTCTTCGGTGCCGACGGTCATGCGCAACGCGTTGGGAAAGCCATAGCCCGAAACGCGCCGCAATATATAGCCGCGCGCCGTCAGATAGTCGTCCGCCGCCGCCGCCGAATGCTTCTGGTCATCGGGAAAATGAATGAGGACGAAATTGCCGACGCTCGGCGTTACCCGCAGCCCGAGCTTTGTGAATTCCTCGCTCAACCAGGCAAGCCAGGTCTCGTTGTGCGCCACGCTGCGCTCGACATGGGCGCGGTCGCGGATGGCTGCGATACCGGCCTCGATCGCCGTCGCATTGACGTTGAAGGGACCGCGCACGCGGTTGATGGCGTCGACGATATGCATCGGCGCATACATCCAGCCGATCCGCGCGCCACCCAGGCCGATCTTGGAGAAGGTACGGGTCATCACCACGTTCTCGGTGCTGCCGACCAGTTCGATGCCGGCCTCATAGTCGTTGCGGCGGACATATTCGGCATAGGCCGCGTCGAGCACCAGAAGCACGTTCTTCGGCAGCGTGGCATGCAGCCGGCGTACCTCCTGGAACGGTACATAGGTGCCGGTCGGGTTGTTGGGATTGGCGAGGAACACGATCTTGGTGCGCGGCGTGACCGCGGCCAGGATGGCGTCGATGTCGGCGCGCTCGTCTCTTTCCTTGATCGTCACCGGAACGGCACCCGCCGACTGGATGTAGATCTTGTAGACCATGAAGGCGTGTTCGGTGATGACGGCCTCGTCGCCGGGCGCCAGATAGGTCTGCGCCAGCAGGCCGAGAATCTCGTCGGAACCGTTGGAACAGATGATGTTCTGCGGGTTGAGGCCGTGCACCTCGGCGATCGCTTCGCGCAGCCGCCTGGCGGTGCCGTCGGGATAGATGTCGAGCTTGCCGGCAATCTCGCGCGCGGCTTCGATCGCTTTCGGCGAGGGCCCTAGCGGATTCTCGTTTGATGACAGCTTGTGGACCTTGGCGACGCCGGCGGGCGCCGTGCTCTTGCCCGGCACATAGGCGTCGATGTCCATGATGCCCGCACGCGGGGTTGGACGTGCCTGGTCCGGTGTCTGGCTCATGTCGCAAAATCCGTCGAGAACGCTTCCTGAGGGAAGCCGCAGCGGAAATACAAGCCGTGGCCTGCAATGTCGAGAGGCGACAGCCATCGCCCAGGGCTGGCCGTTGACGACGGCGCGCCACAGCCCTAGAAGGGGTGCGAACTTCCGTGGTGATTTGGCCGGTCGGCTTGCAGCCACGTTAAACAACTTGCTAAAGGGCCGTTTGCATCCTGTAACCGGCTTTGCGACTGCAATGCCGGTTTTTTGTTGTCCGCCCCGGCCGGACACCCGTATCGGCATCGACTTTCGACAAGCGCGATGCGTGGGCTCAAAGTGTGAGATGGATGTCATGGCCGTTCTGCGCGCCCGCAAAACCAACAACGAGGTCGACCAGCCGTCGAGCCCGGTTTTGCGTTTTGGATCCGACAAGCCGCTCAAGCTGGACGCCGGCACGCTGCTGTCACCGTTCCAGATCGCCTACCAGACCTACGGCACGCTGAACGATGCCCGCTCCAACGCCATCCTCGTCTGCCATGCACTGACCGGAGACCAGCACGTCGCCAGCACCAATCCGGTGACCGGCAAGCCTGGCTGGTGGGAAGTGCTGATCGGCCCCGGCAAGATCATCGACACCAATCGCTTCTTCGTCATCTGCTCCAACGTTATCGGCGGTTGCCTTGGGTCCACCGGTCCGGCCTCGACCAATCCCGCCACCGGCAAGCCCTACGGGCTTGACCTGCCCATTATCACCATTCGCGACATGGTGCGGGCGCAGCAGATGCTGATCGACCATTTCGGCATCGAGAAACTGTTTTGCGTGCTCGGCGGCTCGATGGGCGGCATGCAGGTGCTGGAATGGGCGTCGAGCTATCCGGAGCGCGTCTTCTCGGCGCTGCCGATCGCCACCGGCGCGCGCCATTCCTCGCAGAACATCGCCTTTCATGAGGTTGGCCGCCAGGCTGTCATGGCCGATCCGGACTGGCATGGCGGCAAATATTTCGAGCACGGTAAACGCCCGGAAAAGGGCCTGGCGGTGGCGCGCATGGCCGCCCACATCACTTACCTGTCGGAAGCCGCCCTGCACCGCAAGTTCGGCCGCAATCTGCAGGATCGCGAAGCGCTGACCTTCGGCTTTGACGCCGACTTCCAGATCGAAAGCTATCTGCGCCACCAGGGCATGACCTTCGTCGATCGCTTCGACGCCAATTCCTACCTCTACATGACGCGGTCGATGGACTATTTCGACCTTGCCGCCGACCATGGCGGCCGGCTGGCCGATGCTTTCGCCGGCACGAAAACCCGCTTCTGCCTGGTGTCGTTCACCTCGGACTGGCTTTTTCCGACCGAGGAGAGCCGCTCGATCGTGCATGCGCTCAACGCCGCCGGAGCATCGGTATCCTTCGTCGAGATCGAGACCGACCGCGGCCACGACGCATTCCTGCTCGACGAGCCGGAACTGTTTGCCGCCATCAACGGCTTCATCGGCTCGGCCGCCAGGGCGAGAGGGCTGGGCCTATGAGCGTCAACCGCGACCAGCGCGTCGACCTTGAAGTCGTCGCCAACCTCATCCCACCACAGTCGCGCGTGCTCGATGTCGGCTCGGGCGACGGCTCGCTGCTCGAATTGCTGCAGGACAGCAAGCAGGTCGACGGCCGTGGGCTCGAGCTGTCGCAGCGCGGCGTCAACGAATGCGTGGCGCGCGGCCTCTCGGTCATCCAGGGCGATGCCGACAAGGATCTCGAATTCTATCCCGACAAGGGCTTTGACTTCGTCGTCCTCTCGCAGACGCTGCAGGCCACCCGCAACCCGAAGCTGGTGCTCGACGAACTGCTCAGGATCGGCAATCGCGCCATCGTCTCCTTCCCCAATTTCGGCCATTGGCGTGTGCGTCTGTCACTGTTCGTCAACGGCCGCATGCCGGTGACCAAGGACCTGCCCTATTCCTGGTACGACACGCCCAACATCCACTTCTGCACCATCCGCGACTTCGTCAATCTGTGCGACGAGCTCGGCGCGACCGTCGAGAAGGCAACCGCTCTCGACGCCAACGGCCAGAAGATCGGCCTGTCGATGCCGTGGTGGTTCTGGAACTTCTTCGGCCAGCAGGCAGTGTTCCTGCTGAAACGGCAGTAGCCGCAAGCTAATCGAGGATGTCCGTGGCCTTGTGCGGATGTTCGACGCCGTCAGCAAACACCACGTCGGCCTCCGAATTGTCCGTGCGCAGCGCCAGAATCGCTTGATAGGCGGGCGAATTGTACCAGCCATGCACATGCTGCCTGTCGGGAAATTCGATGATGATCAGATGGCCCGGCCAGTTGTTCTCGATCACCTCGACATCGCCGCCATGGACCAGAAAACGGCCGCCGAAAGGTTCCAGCGTGGCATCGATCTTGTGCAGGTATTCGATGATCTGCGGACCCATCGTGGCTTGGCGCATATGGGCGACGGCGTAAGCGGTCATAAGTGCACTCCCTTTCAATCGAAGCCGATTGCCGGCTCCGAAGGCACAGATTGCCAAGGGTCGTGACAGAATTCGATTACCCCAAAAGTAATAAGAATGAGATGAGGCGATCAAGACGAATCGGCCTGCGCGATCCTGAGGCGGTTTCCAGTCTCCGGCCCTCAGGGTGTTGCCGTTGAGACGCAAGGTTGCGAATTCGGGGTTGCGGACGGATTGAACTCTGCAACCAGATGATGACACGGGAGCATGTTTTTCGTAGCGTCATGCCGGACGCGATGCCGAGCGAAGCACGGAGCGGGGAACCTGACCTATTCGATCGTTGTCGAAATGGAAAACGCCAAGTCCATCAATGAAGATGAGATCGGCGTTTCGTTCAGCGCTTTGGCACGGGAAATAAAAGCCGTGACGACAACCGGTCAATACCTGAAACCGGAGGTCATCGTCGTTCACAGCGGACCAGATACCGACACACCGATTCTCCGGCATCGTCTCACCGAAATTGTTCCGCAACTTGGCATGGCAGCAAATACGGTCTTCAGCGCCTGCACAGGCGGCCGGTACTATGAGGTCAAGAACGCAGGCGCCGCGTTGGCCAAGGGCGACATCGTCATTTTCTGCGATTCCGATACAGTGATCGAAGACGGCTGGCTGTCGGCACTTCTCAAACCGCTCCAAGATCCGAAGACGATCGCCGTGAACGGTTACACCTATCTCGGCTGTGACGATTTCGCTTCGCGGACCTTTGCGCTTCTGTGGTTCTTCCCGCTGCGTGATGGTGATCGACGCTTTGCCTCCAAGCGCGCGATGAACGCCAACAATTGCGCCTTCCGCAGAAGCTGGTTAGCCGGCCATCCCTTTCCGGCCAGCAATGGATTCAAGGTTTCTTGCACGTTGCTCACCAGCCAGTTACGAGCAAGCGGGCATGATTTTGTCAGAGTCGATGCCCGGGCCAGCCATTATCCTCCGCGCGGTTGGCGGTTTTTCTTTTGGCGTGCCCTGGTCACCGGGCGCGATGCGGACCGGAAATATGTGGCACTGGCATCGCCATCCCAAGCCGCGCGAGTGCTGAAGGCGACAAGACGTTGGTTTTCGACATCCTGGAAAGTGGGCGGGCGTATTCTGACGCATGCAACTCGGCTCGGAATGCCGGCATGGCAGATCCCGTTTGCACTGATCGTCGGATTGGCCTTTTGCGCGCTGGTTTTTTGTGCACAAGCGGCCATGGCCCTTGGGCTGGTTCGGGACAAGGTTGAAAACGTGCCCCTCTACGTGGGACATAGCTGAAGCACTATGGTCAAAATGGGCAAAACCATCGAACCGACACCTCTCATCACGGTCATTACGCCGACCCACAACCGACGCGAAACGGTGTTGCGCGCCGTGGAAAGCGTACTCTCCCAGAGCATGTCGAGGCTTGAGCACATTGTCGTCGACGATGGTTCGACCGATGGGACCGAATCGGCGCTGGCCCGCATCCAGGACCCGCGGCTGATCTATGTCGGGGCGAAATGGCGAGGCGCCAACGCAGCCAGGAATGCCGGCATCGAGCGCGCGCGGGCACCGTTGGTGACGTTCCTCGATTCGGACGACATCTACATGCCGCACCGGCTCGAACGAACCCTGACCTGGTTCGAGGAAAATCCTGTACTGCAAGTGCTGATCAGTTCGTTCGTGTCCCTGAAAGGCAGTCGCATCACAAACTGCGTCAACCCCGAGGCGTTCGTGAGCCCCGCAATGCTTGAGCGGACGCTGGTTGGGCAGACCATCTTCATTGCCGGCTCCGCGATCACGGCTCGCCGCGAAGCCTTGCTGGCCATCGGCGGCTACGACAGCGACATCACCCGCATGCAGGATCGCGAATTGCTGCTGCGCCTTGCCCGGCGCTTCGGTGCGCAGTTGTCCAGGGATCTGGACTGGACGAAATACAATTCGGAGAACTCGATTTCCGGCCGCCGTGACGGCTATGTCGAGGCCTATGCGAACCTGATGGGCAAACATCCGCATATTGCCCATGCCTACCCGCACATTCCGCCTTACATGATCTCGCGGCAACTCATCGCCGACATCCTGCGAGGCAGGATACCGGAGGCATTTCAGGGCTACATGGCCAACCGTTCATCCAAAACGCTTGGCTATTCGCTGCCGGAATTGATGCAAGGCTATGTCCACGGCCGGCGCTGGCGCCGCGATCTCTCCAACGAGTTTCGCAATCAATTTGGTGCCCGGCCCGCTTAAACCGAGAGGGATTCCGGGAAATTGTGGAACGGTTTTCCCTCCGGATCGCGTTAACCCCTCTGTCGAGAGCTCAACGGTCAAGTTCGGGAAAATACGGATCCGATAGAAACCGCCTGTCCCGTTCGCCTTGCAGGCAGTCTATCGGCGTCGCCGCGTCGATGGGGATGCTTCTCACCTCGTCCTGAATGCCGCTCACTTCCAGGAGCAGCTTGCGCCGGATGGCTGTCGAAAACTCGGCGGCGGCATAGATAGGCAGCACGAAGGAACCGGGTCCGCCGATCACGCACTGCGCATAATACTGGTCGAGATGGCTGAAGGTGGGCGACGGGCTGATCAGGATCGGCAGCCCGTTGACGACGATGCCTTTGGCAGTCGCCGCATCACGCGTCGCGGTGACCGGCGGCCCGATATTGTTCGGTCCGTCGCCCGAAATGTCGATGACGCTGCGTTCGCCCTGGAAAGACGTGCGGTCGAAAAGCTCGGTGCCGAAGGCCAGCGCGCCGGAAATCGAAGTGCCGCGAAAGCTGCGGAACGGGCGAGCCGCGACCTTGTCGGCAAAGCTGTTCGCGCTCTCGGCACTATCGATAATCTGCCAGCCGATGACCGCGTCGTCGCGCACCGTGCCGGCCCATTCGAAATAGGTCAGCGCTATGCGGCCCGTGGCGCCGGCGCGGACAGCCTTGATGAAGTCGGGATGCCGCAGCGCCTCGACATAACCGGCCCGCTGCAGGGCGAACTCCTTCTCGTCCATCGACAGCGAGATGTCGACCGCCAGCACCAGCTCGACGTCGACGGCGAGCGCATCCGCCGGCGAGGCCATCGGGGCAGCCTGGGCGCAGGCAAGACAGGCAAGCAGGCGCAGGGCATGAAGCATGGCCGTCGCCAGGGTTGTTTCTCCCGAGGAGCTTCCCTCGCGATCGCGGCAAAATAAAGCTTTGCTTCCCCCGCCCGGAAATCAGCTCATTTCTTGCGACGAGCGGCGGCTGGCGGCGGTTCGATCGCGCCGGCCCTGACGCGGGCGGGCTTCAGGGCTGGCGCACCGGAATCCTTGACGATCGTCAACGCGCGCGGGAAGAAGTGGTTGTTGTGCTGGCCGCGCCCGATGTTGAGGATCGCTGTCCCCGGCAAACGCTTCTCGAGCATCGACAGCACGCGTCTTAGCGATGGGCCGTCGAACGCATCCAGCGCCTCGTCGATTATCACCCATTTCGGCTGCCGCAACGCGAGCCTGGCGAAGGCCAGCGAGCGTTGTTCGTCATCGCCCAACTCATGGTCCCAACGCCCCGCACGGTCGAGCGATGAGGACAGCCGTCCCAGACCGACCTCGGCCAGCACCGCCGAAATGTCGGCATCGTTCGCCGGCGCGGGCCCGTTCGGGTGATCGAGGACTTCGCGCAACGTGCCGACCGGAAAATAAGGCACGCGCGGCACGAATATGGGGGTTTCTCCCGACGGCAGGCCGATCCGGCCGCTTCCCCATGGCCACAGGCCGGCAATGGCACGAAAGAACAGCGTCTTGCCCGCACCGGGGTCGCCGGTGATCATGACGCGCTCGCCGGGGCGGATTTCGACATGCGGATCGGCGAGTCTGGTGCAACCCTCCGGCGAGGTCACTTCGAGCTTCTCGAAAGTCAGGCTGCCATCGACGTTTTGGCCGAAGGCGATGCGCTTTTCCGTGTCGTGCAGCGCATCGGTTTCATCGAGCGCGATGCGGAAATCGGCCACGCGCATCAGCGTGGCGCGCCAATCGGCGATGCTGCCGATGTTGTTGATGAACCAGCGCAAGGAAGAGTGGACCTGGTTGAAGGCGCCGACCGCCATCATCAGCCCGCCAAAGCTGATATCACCTGAGAAATAGACCGGCGAAGCGACCAGTATGGGCGCCACGACGGTGATCCAGCCATAGGTGTCGGTCACCCAGGACAGGTTGATCTGGGCGGTGTAGATGCGCCGCATGGCGCCCAGCACCGTGCCGAGATCGAGTTCGAGCCGCCGCCTGGCGTCGGCCTCGCCATGATACAACGCGATGGCATCGACATTCTCGTTGACGCGCACCATCGAGGAGCGCAGCTCGGCTTCGCGTGTATAGCGGTCGCTGTTCAGGCGGATGAGCGGGCGCCCGACCAGCCAGCTCAGCCAGGAGGCGATGCCGGCGTAAAGGATAGCGGCCCAGACCATGTAGCCCGGTATGGCCAGCGAGGTCCCGCCGATGTGGAACACGAAGCCCGAGGACAGCTCCCACAGCACCCCGACGAAGGACACGAGCAGGATGCACGACTGCAGCAGCCCGACGCCGAGATCGGTTGACAGGTCGGACAGATGCGCGGCGTCCTGCTGCATGCGCTGGTCGGGATTGACGCCGATGGCGCCGGCATTGGCCAACCGGAAGGCGCGCGCCGGCCGCATCCACTGATCGATCAGATCCAGCGTCAGCGCCTCGCGCAGTTTGAGCCTGATCATCTGGTTGAGCCAGGTCTGGCCGATATTGAGCACCAGCAGCCCGCCGGCGATCATCGCGAAGACGAGGAGCTGGTGCAGGAAGGCCGCCATGTCGCGGCGCGCAAGCGCATCGTAGAAAGGCTGGTTCCAGCGGTTGAGCAGAACCTGGCCGATCGACGTTGCGATGATCACGGCCATGATACCGACCGACGTCCACAGCAACCATTTGCGAACCGGCGATCCCGCCAGCGCCCGCCGGATCGTCGCCACCTGATCGCGCAGGCTGCTGGCTTCGACCGCCACCGCAACCGGCTGAACGACGGCGGCATTGTCCGGTTGATCAGCCATGGCCGAGGTCCTTGCGTCAGTGCCGAAACCGGATGGAGAAATTTGCCAGGCGTTCGTATGGGCTGCCGGATGGCCTGTCGGTCCACTTGCGACAGATAGGCCGGGAAACGACGTCAGGCACGTTTGCCGTGATCACGAAGCCGTCACCCGCGCAGCCGAGGGCTCGGCATCGGCTTTGTGACGGCCAAGCCGGGTGGCGCCATGCGGCGACAGCACCGGCACGAAGACGCGGCGCGAGGCGCGCTGGACGACGGGCACGCCTTGATAGAGCCGTTTCTGCGCCTCGACGACGATGACGCCGGAAAAGATCGGCCACAGCCGCCGGCCGGCGCGCTCCAGCACATTGTGGAAGCGCATCATGAAACGGCGCCTCGACGGCGGAAAGAACAGCGCATCGGACCAGGCGGCGGGCGTGAAATTCGCCTCGCGCAGCAATTCGGTAAGCTGGCCGCGCGAAAAGGGCCGGCCATTGCCGAATGGGGTGTGCTCGAAGCGCGCCCAGACACCGCGCCGGTTGGGCACGACGATGACCACCCGGCCAGCCGGCGACAGCACGCGCCAGATCTCGTTCAGCGTCTCACGCGGGTTCTCGACATGTTCGAGCGAATGGACGAGCAGCATGCGGTCGATGCAGGAATCGACCAGCGGCAGTTCCTCGTCGAAGACCAGTGCCGTCGCCGTCGGCCCTGTCGCCGGCCACACCACCGCGCCTTGCGTTGCCGGCATGAAGGCAAAGACCCGCTCGGCATCGGTGCCGAACCGCTCCAGCCAGGGCAAGGTGTAACCCAGACCAACCAGCCGCTCGTTGGGTACCGCTGCCCATATCGACGACAACGCCATGGTGATCGAACGCTCGGCGAAACGGCCGAGTGTTGTCGAATAGAAGGAGCGAAGATCGACGATGTCGGAATGCATGGCAGGGATGTAGCCGTGATATCGGCGGGTTTCAACAAAAGGCCGCGACATCCGACATTCCGAGATGTCATTCGACATCCGGGATGACATCCACGCGCCGGCGCCCTATGTCTGCGGCCATAAACGGAGAGATGCGATGCCGGTCGAAATCGAACAGTTCATGTGCCGCAGCGACAATTTCGGCGTGCTGGTGCATGATCCCAAAAGCGGCCAGACCGCGATCATCGACGCGCCCGAGGAAGCGCCTATCCTGGCAGCGATAAAGCGCACTGGCTGGACGCCGACGACGATCCTGACCACGCATCATCACATGGATCACGTCGAGGCCAATCTGGCGCTGAAGGAGCGCTTCAAGCTGCGCATCGTCGGCCCGGAAGCGGAAAAGGCCAAGATCCCCGGCATCGACGAGACCGTCGAAGACGGCTCGGTTCTCCATCTTGGCGATGAAAAGATCGAAGTCATCGCCACGCCCGGCCACACCGCCGGCCACGTTTCCTATTATTTGCCGGCGTCGGGTGTGGCGTTCACCGCCGACACGCTGTTTGCGCTGGGTTGCGGACGGCTGTTCGAATGCAAGCCGCCGGTGATGTATGAATCGCTGAAGAAGCTGGCTGCACTTCCAGCTGAAACGGCCATCTATTGCGGCCACGAGTATACGCTCTCCAACGCCCGTTTCGCGCTGACCGTCGACCCGACCAATTCGGCATTGAAGGAACGCGCCGCCAGGATCGAAAAGCTGCGCGCCGACAACAAGCCGACGCTGCCGACGACGATCGGCGAAGAGCTGTCGACCAATCCCTTCCTGCGCTGGCACGATCCGGCGATCCGCAAGCATCTGGGGCTGGAGAAAGCTTCGGACGCCGAGGTCTTTGCCGAAATCCGCAAGCGCAAGGACAATTTCTAGGCCCGGTAGTGTCGTCGCCATGACCAGCTCCGCAGAAATTATCGCGACGCTCGGGCTGAAGCCGCATCCGGAAGGCGGCTGGTATGCCGAGACCTTTCGCGATGGCACCGGCGGCGCGCGCGGCCATTCGACTGCCATCTATTTCCTGCTTGAGGAGCATCAGGTTTCGGCCTGGCACCGGGTCAAGGATGCCGCCGAGGTCTGGCATTTCCATGCCGGCGCACCGCTGGCGCTCTCGATGTGGGAAGAAGGCAGCGCCCTTGTAGAGCAAGTCCTCGGCATCGATCTCGCAGCCGGTGAGCGGCCTCAGATCGTCGTGCCGGCAGGCTGGTGGCAGTCGGCGCGCAGCCTGGGCGAATGGACGCTGGTCGGCTGCACCGTCGCGCCGGGCTTCGAGTTTGCCGCCTTTGAGCTGGCCGAACCCGGCTGGCAGCCGAAACAACCCTAACTCAATAAGAACCCAAATTTAGCAGGAACCCAAGTGTCGTCGCGAGCTGGGCGGCGTAGTACAGCGCCCAGACGGCGAGGCGCATCCAGGCGCGGTGGGGCGAGATGGCGGCGACAAGGAATTTCTCGGTGGCGAGCAGCCCGTCCGATACCATGAACAGCACGGCGCCACCGATCACCCACATATTGCTTGTTGTCAGCGCCGAGATGCCCATTGCCAGGATGGCGGCGATATAGACGGTGATCGGGATACGCAGGCCGGGACCGACGCGACGCCACAGCGCCGCCAGCATGATGACCACGAACACCGCCATGGCGAGCGCGATCGCACCGCGCCACGGCTCGGCGCCAAGCACTCCCAATCCGCCACCGCTGCGCAGGAACAGCGCGACATAGACGATGTGGGCGACGAGAAAACTGGCCAGCCCGCCGAGAAAGGCCTTTTCGCCGTCGCGCGACAGGAAGGCGTCGCCAGCGGCGCTGAGGGCGAGCGCGGCGACCAGCAGCAGCGGGCCGCCCTGTAGCCCGCCCAGAACGGCAAGCATCGCCACGGCAAGCGTCTTTGCCGCCGAGCGGGCGAGCGTCGGCGGCATGCCTAGCGTGAACGCATAGATCATCGCCGCCGCCAGCGAAAAAATCAGTGTCGCATTGGCATTGGCGTCGATACCGCCCGCAAACGGCATCGTCATGCCCGGCTCCGCCTTTGGATGCCCCGGGCTCCGCCTTCGGATGACCCGGCTCGGCTCTCGGTCGCCGCAGGCTTGCGCAGGAACAGGGATTTTGCGGCGAGCGCCGCGCCGCCGGTGATGAGCACGCAGGCGGCGAGGATGCGCAGCGACGGCTCGGCGACGCCGGCCGCGATCAGCACCAGCGTCGACAACAGCGGTGCGGCGTAGCTTGCGGCACCCAACACCTGGATGTTGCCGCGCTTGACGCCGATGTCCCAGGCATAGAAGGCAGCGCCCACCGGCATCAGGCCAAGACCAAGCACCGCCAGCCACTGGCCGGCGCCGACGGGCAGAACGGTCTGTTCCAGCGCCAGGTGGCAGGCGAGCGACAGCACCGCGGTGGCAGCACAGAACCAGGTGACGATGCTGGTCGGCACCGACGGGAAGCGCCGCGACAACAACGAATAGGACGACCACAGGACGGCGCAGACGGCAGCCATGGCATAGCCGAAGGAATAGCGGGCGTCGAAGGCCAGCCCGCCACCCTTGGTGACGATCAGCACGGTGCCGGCAAGGCCGAGCAGCGCGCCGACGACATGGTTCCACGCCAGTTTTTCGCCCGGAATCAGCGCCGAGCCGAGCACGATCAGCAGCGGCCACAGATAGGCGATCAGGCTCGCCTCCACCGCCGGCGCATTGCGCAGCGCGGTGAAATAGAAGAAGTGGTAGCCGAACAGGCCGGCAATGCCGATCAGCCACACCTGCGGCGGTATCTTCTGGCTCTTGTCGGGTGCCGGCATGAACAGCCGCGCGATGAGCCCGACCCCGGTGCCGATCGAGAAGGTGATCGCCGACAAGAGGAACGGCGGCACCTGGCCCGACGCATCGGTGAGCAGTGCGAGCAACGCCCACATGGCGACCGCCGAAAAGCCGATCAGTGTTGCGCGCCCCATTCTGTCTCCAGTGGCGCGCCAATTCCGCGCCTGGCTATTGTACGGCTTCGAAACGCCCGGCGCTGATGGTCAAGGTGCCGATCTGCGTGCCCACCGTGGCACGGATCGGCGCATATACGCCGGTTTGGCCGAGCGGTGCAAACGTCACCATCATGCGGCTTTTGTTCTTGAGATAGTTGAGCGCCTTGCGGCCCTTGCGATAACCCGCCACCGGCTCGAAGCCCATCTGGCAGGTGACGGTGTCGCCCTTGTAGCCTGGGACCGAGATCGTGCCTTTCGACGCGTAGGTCAACGTCAGGTCGGCACGCATCTCGCCGTCATAGAACTTCACCGTGCGGCCGCAGACCTGGTCGAGACTGTCGGCATGAATGACGGTGGCGGCCATGGGATCGAGCACCGACGCCAGGTCGCCGGCACCGAGCGGTACCCAGTTCTTGGGGTCGCGTTTGCCCGGCGCCGGCACGACCTTCGTCGAGGTGACCCTGCCATTGGCAAAGCGGATATCGACAACCGATGCCTTCTTGCCGGAGGTGTAATCGGCGCGGAATGCCTGCGGCACCATCTTCTTGCCCGCGATCGTGCCTTTGGATGAGATCGTGCCGCGCGTATCGTCGAACAGCTTGGCGAGGCCGGCTGCGGTGACACTGCCTTGGATCGCGTAGGCGCCGTTCTCATAGCGGCTGGAAAACGTTGATTTCGCTATCGAAAGGCCGAGGAACGACACTGTGTACTCGCCCTTGAACGACTGCGGCGAGGCAGCAGACGCGGCGGACGGCAAAGCTATGGCAAGCATGGCAACAAGGGCATGTGGCGAACGAAGCATGGCGGGATCGGGTCCTTGATTTTCGGCCGGAGGCGGGCAACTCCGGTCTGGCATGTCCCTATGGAACCGCTTATAGGATGAATTCCGGCCTTAATATGAAATGCCGGGCGTGTCCGCAGGCAAGCTGGAGCTTGACGCCTCGGCGAAATGCAACTATGGAACGCCAACTTTTTCCATAAGGCCGCCTGACCAGAACCGCGCGCCACCCGGCGTGGGCTTGAGTGTTTGGCAGACCCCGAGAACTGAAGGTTAGAACAATGTCCCGCACCTGCGAACTCACTGCCAAGGCAGTCATGTCCGGCAACAATGTGAGCCACGCCAACAACAAGACCAAGCGTCGCTTCCTGCCGAACCTCGTCAATGTGACGCTGATTTCGGAAGCGCTGAACCAGAACGTGCGTCTTCGCATTTCGGCCAACGCGCTGCGTTCGGTCGAACATCGCGGCGGCCTCGACGCCTTCCTGGCCAAGGCCGACGTCAAGGAATTGTCGCAGCGCGCCCGTTTGCTGAAGAAGCAGATCGCCAAGAAGACCGCCGAACAGGCTGCCGCTTAAAACAGTTCAAAGGCGGGGGACGACCGCCCTGGCCAACCTCTTGTTGGCCTCTGGCCGACCTCTTGTTGGCCTAGGCATCGGATCGAAGCCGCAAGGTTTCGGCAACCCGATGCTTAAATTACGAAGCTAGCGTAATCCGATTTCGGAATACGTTCCGCTGGTTCCATTACCCAGGATAAAAAAATGACTTTCTTCTCGCGATACTTGCCCTTCGTGGCCGCCATGACGCTTGTCGTCGTGGCATCGAACATTCTCGTGCAATTCCCGATGCAGGGCCAGATCGGCGGCCTCTCGCTGGCCGACCTTCTGACCTGGGGGGCCTTCACCTATCCCTTCTCGTTTCTGGTCACCGACCTCGCCAACCGCCGTTACGGCCCCACTGTGGCGCGCCGGATCGTCTTTGTCGGCTTCATGACGGCGGTGATCTGCTCGATCCTTGTCCCGCCCTTCCTGTTCCGTCACGGCCTGATCGAATTCGAGACCGCCGCCGACCGGCTGGTGCGGATCGCGGCCGCGTCCGGAGCGGCGTTCCTTGCCGCGCAATTGCTTGATGTGACTGTCTTCAACCGGCTGCGCCGCCAGAGCTGGTGGCGGGCGCCGATCGTCGGCACGCTGGTCGGGTCGGTGTTCGACACAGCCGTGTTCTTCACCGTCGCGTTCTCGGCCGCCTTTGCCTTCGCTGGTCCCAACGACGGCTTTGCGTTGGAAAACGCACCCTTGATGGGCGTGTTCCATGTCGACGCGATGCGTTGGATCTCCTGGGCGCTGGGCGACCTCAGCGTGAAGCTGATCATCGCCGTGGTGGCGTTGATCCCCTACCGTCTGCTCGCGGCCCGCTGGAGCCAGCCCGCGGTTGCGGCTTAAACCATGATCCCGAAAAGTGGGACCCGATTTTCGGAAAAGATCATGGTCGGACAAAGATCATGATCCCGTGGGTTCAGCTCGATTCGGCAAAGACCCCGGACGGCGGACAAGAACTTCGCCTCAAGCGGCGCGGCACCGAATTCTCGATCATGCTGGGCACCAACGAGCTCATGAACAGCCGCCTCAGCGGTTCCGAGGAAGCGCTGGCAAAACTGTCCTGTGAGCGGATTGCCGGCCATAGCCGGCCCACAATCCTGATCGGTGGGCTTGGCATGGGTTTTACCTTGCGCGCCGCACTCACAGAATTGGCCAATGATACCGGAATTGTCGTCGCCGAACTGGTGCCCGCCGTCGTCGCCTGGGCACGTGGCCCGATGGCCGAAATCTTTGACGGCTGTCTCGACGATCCTCGCGTCACCATCCAGGAAACCGATGTCGGGCAGTTGATCCGGTCGCGGCCCGCGGCCTGGGACGCCATCCTGCTCGATGTCGACAACGGCCCGGAAGGCATCGTCCACAAATCCAACGACGCACTTTACAGCGTGCAAGGCCTCGCAGCCGCACGCAGCGCCCTGAAACCCGGCGGCGTGCTGGCGGTGTGGTCGCAAGGCCCCGACAGCGGCTTCACGCGGCGGCTGAAGCAGGCAGGCTTCGCGGTCGAAGAGGTCAGTACGCGCGCCAACGGCAAGCGCGGCGCCCGCCATGTCATCTGGATCGCCAACAGGACGTAAGCCGGCTGGCTCAATCCTGGTGGAGAATGAATTCCAGATAGAGGTTGCGCTGCAGGATCGAGTGGTTGTCGTCGGAGATCAGCGACACCATCAGCGCGCCGTCGTCGCGGCTCCAGACGTCGAGCCCTTCCATATTGTCGATCTGGTAGTCCATGTCGGCCTCCAGCAGCACCGGCCCGTCGGCGACCGCGCCCTTCTCGACGCTTTCGCCGTAGATGCGCCGCAGCCGCATCTTGACGCCGCTGGCCATCGAGAAACTGCGCTCCAGAAGCAACAGATCACCATCGGGCAGGAAGGCGCCGTCGGTGATGTCGAAATCGCCATTGCGCTTGACGGTGAAGACGCCCTTGTGCGGCCCTTCGATGATGGCGGCATAGATGTTGCCGGCCTTGTCCAGGCTCTTCTCGGAGACCACGACCAGGCCGCCCTCATGCTGGCCGTTGGCATTGGCGTGGGTGACGGTCTCGAAGCCGCGATTCTGGCGCAGCTCGCGGGCCGGCACGACGAAATCCAGCGGCTTGAACGGCGCCTTCATGTCGTTGGGGTCGATCTTGAACTGGGCGACGCGGTGGCTGCGCTCGAAGCCGACGGTGGCGATGCCGTCCTTGACCGCGAGACCTTCCGCATCGACCTCCCATTTCCTGTCGATCGGCCGGCCGGTCTGGTCCACCATCTGCTGCATGCGGAAATTCTGGATGCCGGAGGGTCGCTTTTCCGCGTCGCGGACCACCGTGCCGAAGAACCAGAAGCCGGTGTCGGCAACGCCGATGAAGTCACCGCCGGCTTTCAGGAAGCGGAAGGCTGACAGCGCGCCGAAATCGCGTGTCGGCGAGGTCATCTCCAGCCCGCCGACGAATTCGAAAGCGCCGAACTGCTTGTCGGCACGGCCAATGTGGAATTGGGTGATCGGGCGGGCCGAGATTTCGACCGGTTCGACAGAACCAGAGTCAGCCGAACCGGCTGCCGCCGAAGCCACGCCGGAAAGCAGGACGATGGCGGCGAAAAGCGTCTGCCGAAACCCGCCGCGCCTGGAAATCATCCGGCGCGCCGCATACCACCGCCGCGTCGCGTATCCTTCGCGCTTTCCTCGGCGAACAGCGAAGCCAGTTGCTCGGTCATGGCGCCGGCCAGTTCCTCGGCATCGACGATGGTGACAGCGCGGCGGTAGTAGCGCGTGACGTCGTGGCCGATGCCGATGGCCAGCAGTTCCACCGGCGAACGCGTCTCGATCAGCTCGATGACGGCGCGCAGATGGCGCTCGAGATAGTTGCCCGGATTGACCGACAGCGTCGAATCGTCGACCGGCGCGCCGTCCGAGATCATCATCAGGATCTTGCGCTGCTCGGGCCGGGCGATCAGCCGGTTGTGCGCCCACAGCAGCGCCTCGCCGTCGATATTTTCCTTGAGCAGGCCTTCGCGCATCATCAGGCCGAGATTGCGCCGTGCCCGCCGCCATGGATGGTCGGCGGACTTGTAGATGATGTGGCGCAGATCGTTGAGCCGGCCAGGATTCGGCGGCTTGCCATCCTTCAGCCATTTCTCGCGCGCCTGCCCGCCCTTCCACGCCCGTGTCGTGAAGCCGAGGATCTCGACCGAGACGCCGCAACGCTCCAGCGTGCGCGCCAAGATGTCGGCGCAGGTTGCCGCGACCGTGATCGGCCGGCCGCGCATCGAGCCGGAATTGTCGAGCACCAGCGTCACCACCGTGTCGCGAAATTTGGTGTCGCGCTCCTGCTTGAACGACAGCGGCTGCATCGGGTCGATGACGACCCGCACCAGCCTTGCCGGGTCGAGGTAACCTTCTTCCAGGTCGAAATCCCAGGAGCGGTTCTGCTGCGCCATCAGCCGGCGCTGTAGCCGGTTGGCCAGCCGCCCAACGACGCCGGACAGATTGGCCAGCTGCTTGTCGAGGAAGGCGCGCAGCCGGTCGAGTTCTTCTTCTTCGCACAGTTCCTCGGCGCCGACCGTCTCGTCGAAAGCCGTGGTGAAGACCTTGTAGTCGATTTCCTTCGGCAGATTGGTGAAGGGATTGTCGTTACGGCGCGCCTCGCCGGGTGTTTCGGCATCGGCGTCGTCATCGTCGGACAGATCGTCGGCGGTGGCATCGGAGGCTTCCGTCTCGGCCGACTGCTCGTCATCGGCCGAAGCTTCGGCATCCTCGGACTGCGACTGCTCGGAGCCGGAATCCTCTTCGCCACCCTCCTCGCTCTGCTCCTCGCCTTGCGGCTGGTTGTCGTCATTGTCCTCGGAATCTTCCGTCTCCTGGTCGTCGCCAAGTTCCTCGGCCATTTCCATGGAGGCGAGCATCTCGCGCACGACCCGGGCGAACGCCTGCTGGTCGCCGAGCTTGGCCGACAATCCGTCGAGGTCGGCCTTGGCCTTCTCCTCGACCCAAGGGCGCCAGAGTTCGACCAGCCGCTCGCCGCTTTTCGGGACCGGGCGGCCGGTCAGCTTCTCGCGGACCATCAGGGCAAGAGCTTCCTCGATCGGCGCGTCGGCCTTGTCCTTGATGTCGACGAGGTTGGCCTTGGCGTATTTGTCCTCCAGCATCGAGCCGATATTGTCGGCAACGCCCTGCATGGCGCGTGAGCCTATCGCCTCGACGCGAGCCTGCTCGACCGCGTCATAGATGGCGCGGGCCGCCTTGCCTTCCGGCGCCAGCTTGGTGTGGATGCGCACATCATGGCAGGCGCGCTTCAGCGCCATGGAATCGCCGAGGCCGCGGGTGATCGCAATATCGGTCTTCGATGCCTTCTTGGGCAGCTCCGGCAAGCGCGCGCGGCTGCCGGCGAGCGCCGGCCGGTCCTTGGCGAAACCGACCTCCAGTTCCTTGTCGCCGGCAATGGCGCGCATGCAGACGGTGACGGCGCGCTTGAAGCTATCGGCTTCAGACCCCGTCTTCGACTTGTTGCGCGTGTTGTCGCCCGGACCCGCCATCGAGACCCTGCTTAGCCCAGCACCACGTTGGCGGCGCTCTCGGGCAGATCCTCGCCGAAGGCGCGCTGATAGAACTCGGCCACCACCGAGCGCTCCAGTTCGTCGCATTTGTTGAGGAAGGTCAGCCGGAACGCCATGCCGATATTGCCGAATATCTCGGCATTCTCGGCCCATGTGATCACCGTGCGCGGGCTCATCACGGTCGACAGATCGCCGTTGATGAAGGCCGAGCGCGTCATGTCGGCGACGCGCACCATCTTGTTGACGATGTCCTTGCCCTTGCCGTCGCGATAGTGCTTGGCCTTGGCCAGCACGATGGCGACTTCGTTGTCGTGCGGCAAATAGTTCAGCGTGGTGACGATCGACCAGCGGTCCATCTGCGCCTGGTTGATCTGCTGGGTGCCGTGATAGAGGCCGGTGGTGTCGCCAAGGCCGACCGTGTTTGCGGTCGAGAACAGCCGGAAGGCCGGATGCGGGCGAATGACCCGGCTCTGGTCGAGCAGCGTCAGCCGGCCCGACGATTCCAGCACGCGCTGGATGACGAACATCACATCCGGACGGCCGGCATCGTACTCGTCGAAGCACAGCGCGACATTGTGCTGGTAGGCCCAGGGCAGGATGCCGTCGCGGAATTCGGTGATCTGCAAACCGTCCTTGACGACGATCGCGTCCTTGCCGACGAGATCGATACGGCTGACATGGCTGTCGAGGTTGACGCGCACGCAAGGCCAGTTGAGGCGAGCGGCGACCTGTTCGATATGGGTCGACTTGCCGGTGCCGTGATAGCCCGACACCATGACGCGGCGGTTGTAGGCAAAGCCCGCAAGGATCGCCATCGTCGTGTTCTTGTCGAACAGATAGTCCGGATCGATGTCCGGCACATGCTCCGATGTCACCGAATAGGCCGGCACCACCATCTTGGACTCGAAGCCGAATTTCTCCTTCACCGACACCGTCGTGTCGGGCAGGTTGGCGATGTCACGATCGACCTTGTTCATATCTCTCAACGTCTCCACGGGCGAAACGTCTGATTTCGCCGGCAATCGATTTTGTCCGGGGGCGGTCTTAGAGCCTTTTCCAACCTTATGAAAGTTGGAAAACGACACGAACCGTATGGCCGCTCAGCACAGGCCCGCCTGTTTGAGCACGCGATAGGCCTGCAGCACATCGCGGAACCGGTCTTCCGAACCTCTGTCGCCACCATTCGCATCCGGATGGTGCAGTTTCACCAGTTCCTTATAGCGCGCCTTGATCTCCTTGCCAGTCGCCTTTGTATCAAGACCAAGCGTTTCCAGCGCCTTGGCCTCAAGCGGCTTGGCCTTGCGCTCGCGCGCCTCGCGCGGATCCTTCGGTCCCTTGAACAGGTCGAACGGGTCGCGCATGCGGTTATAGTAGCCGGCCCGGCCGGAACGCATCTGGGCCATATCGGGCGACGATCGCGTCGAGGCTCCGTTGGCGCCCATTTTCCAGGTCGGCCGGTGCCCGGTCATGGCTTCCTTCTGGAAGCGCGCGACCTCGGTGTCCGGCACGCCGGAAAAGTAGTTGAAGCCCTTGTTGTACTCGCGCACATGATCGAAGCAGAAGTGGAAATACTCGCCTTCCTTCATGCGCCCGACCGGCGCACGATGGGTGCCCGCTTCCTTGCAGCCGTCCCACTGGCAGATCGGCGAGTGCGACTTCAGCTCCGCGTCCTTGTCGGGGCGGACGCGAATCTTCTCGAAATATTTGGGGTACGGCTTCATCTTACCCATTTATGGGGCGTTCGCAGATGCGAAACAAGAATTGACATTTTCGCGATCATCGCCCTAACCGCTGAATCGCGGCATAAAGCAGGCGAATGGCGGATTTTGTTGCTCGGCGGCGGCCCCTTGCGAAACCGATTTTCGGTTTCCAGGCCGAGACGCCAGCGATATGTGGTGAAGGGAGATGGCGATGTCCATACAGGCGACCATGGAAGACAAGCTCAATAAGGCATTTTCGCCGGACAGGCTGGTTATCATCAACGAGAGCCATCTCCATGCCGGCCACCACCATCACGGCTCCGACCATCACGGCACTTATGACGGCACCGGCGAGACGCATTTTCGCGTCCGCGTCGTCGCTTCCGCCTTTGCCGGCATGAGCCGCATCGACCGTCACCGCGCCGTCAATGAACTGCTTGCCGACGAATTGAAGGCCGGCGTGCACGCGCTGGCGATCGAACCGGCGGCTCCCGGCGAAAAGACCCGCTGGTAGCTCGGTTCCGCCGATCGTTTTTCGCCGCGCTCAGAGCACCGCTTCGATGAGGAACGGCCCGCGCCGTGACAGCGCGCTGTCCAGCAGCGCCTCGAAGCGCTCGCACGTATCGGCGCGAGCCGCCTCCACGCCCATGCCTTTGGCCAGCGACACCCAGTCGAGCGAGGGATGGTCGAGGTCGAGCATGCGCCTGGCGTTCTCGCCGATCGCGCCCACGCCGACATTCTTCATCTCGCCATGCAGGATTGCATAGGTTCGATTGGAAAACACGATCGTCACCACGTCGAGCTTTTCCCGCGCCTGCGTCCACAATCCCTGTACCGTGTACATGCCGCTGCCGTCGGCTTCGAGGTTGATCACCTTGCGGTCCGGACAGGCGATTGCCGCCCCGGTCGCCATCGGGATGCCGCCGCCGATCGATCCGCCCGTGCCCATCATGTAGTCGTGCGGCGCTGCAAAGGCCGACAGCGCGAAGAAACGCCTGGCCGAGGTGACCGCTTCATCGCAAACGATCGCATCGGCCGGCAGTTTCCGCGCCACCGACAGCGCGATGGCATCTTCCGTCAGCTTGCCGTTCGGCGTTGCCTCGTCGGGAAAAGCGGCCGCGAGCACCTGTTGTTGTGACGGCTTGATGCCAAGTTCGTCGCGAAGCGCCTCCAGCGCCGCATGCAGATCGTCGCCATGGGCGGCCAGTGTCAGCACCTCGCAGCCTTCCCGGACGAGCCGTCCCGGTTTCCCCGGATAGGCGAAGAAGGCCACCGGCTCCTTCGCGCCGACCAGGATCAGAACATCGACATCCCTGAGCACAGCCATCGCCGCATCGACCGGATAGGGAATGCGGGTCGGCGCGACACGCCCGCGCCCGCGTTGCATCCGTGCGATCAGAACCTCGCCGAACAGGCGGACATCGCTGCCCGTCGAAATCTGCCCGGCGATGGCGAGCCCATCGGCGCGTGCGGCCTTTCCGCGAACGATCATGCCTGCCCGGCCCGGAGCGGTACGGATCGCCGCGGCGACCTTGCGCACGGCATCCATATCGACGGCCGGCGCTGGCACCAGCTTCACCTTGCCGACCGAAACCGCGTCGACTGCGCCCCAGGCGGCATCCGCCGGCAGGATCATCGTCGCGACGCCGGGCGGTGTCAGCGAGGCACGAAAGGCTGCTTCAGCTGCCGGCACGATATCGGCCGAGCCCTTGACGCGGCCGACCCAGTTGGACATCGGCGCCGCAAGGCTCTCGATATCGCTGGTGAGCGGGGCATCGAGCGGCAGATGGTAAGAGGCGTGGTCGCCGACGATGTTGATCATCGGGCTGAAGGCACGCCGGGCATTGTGCATGTTGGCGAGCCCGTTGGCCAGGCCGGGACCGGTATGCAGCAGCGTCGCGGCCGGCCGATCGGTCATCCGCGCATAGCCATCGGCGGCACCCGTCACCACGCCCTCGAACAGCCCGAGCACGCAACGCATTTTCGGCTTGCGGTCAAGTGCTGCAACGAAATGCATTTCGGAGGTGCCGGGATTGGCAAAGCAGACCGTCACATCATTGGCCAGAAGCACGTCACACAGGACATCGGCGCCGTTCATGCAATTCCCTCCCGCTCACGATCGAAGAGCACTTGCACCCGGGCGCGCCCGCACAGCAATATCCCGCCGCCACTTTTGATCTGATCCAGTGCCGTAAGGATCAGCCAACCGTCGATTTCAGGAATGCCAGCGCGGCCGCGGTCAGCGCATCGCCGTCCTCGCCGAAATCGCGATTGATCGACATATGCGTGTAGGCGCTGCCGTCGAACAGCGTGACCTGGGTGCCCGTCGCGCGCAGGCGCTCGGCAAAGGCCTTGGAGTCCTCACTCCGGCCAGGGGCGCGCGAATAGGCAATGAACGTCGGCGGGTGCTTGCGGCCGTCGACATGGCTGGCCGGCGACAGTGCCGTCCATTGCGCGGGATTGGAAAAGACGCGGGCATAGGCCCGCACCATGCCGCCCTTCCTGGCAAGTGCTGCAAGATCATAGGCCCTGGTATCGTCGAGAATGAGCGCAGCTATGCCGGGCAATCCGCCGCGCATGCCGGTCAGCGCAATCAGATGGCAGCCGGCCGAATGGCCCATGCCAACGATGCGGTTTGGATCGCCGCCATGCCGGGCGATGTTGGCCCTGATGTAGGCGTAGGCCTTTTCGACGTCACCGGCCTGGGTGGCGACATCGGCCTGCGGCAACATGCGATAATCGATGGAGACGAAGCAAAAGCCGTTGGCGAGCAGAAAAGCCGGTTTGGCGTCGACCTGACTGCGTTTGCCAAACTGCCAGGTACCGCCATGAACGAAAACCACGACCGGCAGGCCGATTGCCCCATCGGGCGCATAGATGTCGAGCTTGGCCGGCCCGTAGTCGAAGGTCTTTGGCGTGGGTCGGCGTGTTTCCGACGCGGCCGATGCTTCCAACGGCAGCATCGCCGCCACCGAGGCCATGATCAGGCTTCGTCGATCGATCATCATTGTCTCCTGGCGAGGCAAGACTGCACGCGGCGGTCCCAGCCGTCCAGTCAGGGATTCGCAACACACCCGCTACCCGCGCTGAATGCCGCTCCGCACCGAGCGCCTTGATCTCGGAGTGGCCTCGAATCTTACGATCGCAGCCACCTCTTCACATGAAGGGAACAAACGGTACCCCCCGACAGTTGAATGCGAGGTGAGCCGAATGGAAGCCACAGCGGCTCCGAGGGCAAAAGCATCATGCGAGAGAACCAGTCTGACGTCTTCGATCTGTTTTCGGAAATTTACACCAACGCGGCGCAGGAAGAGATCAGCATCCAGCAATATCTCCTTGCCTGCCGCGAGGACAAGTCGATGTATGCCTCGGCGCCTGAACGAATGGTCGAGGCGATCGGCGAGCCGAACCTGGTCGACACCAGCAAGGATGAGCGGCTCGGCCGCATATTCTCCAATCGGACCCTGAAAGTGTACCCCTCCTTTGCCGATTTCTATGGCATGGAGGACACAATCGAGCGCATCGCCGGCTATTTTCGCTATGCGTCCCAGGGGCTCGAGGAGCGCAAGCAAATCCTCTATTTGCTCGGCCCCGTGGGCGGCGGCAAATCCTCCCTTGCCGAGCGTCTGAAGAAATTGATGGAACAGCGCCCGATCTACACGCTGAAGGTCGGTAATCAGGTCAGCCCGGTTTTCGAATCGCCGCTTGGTCTTTTCCATCCTGATCGCATGGGCGACCTGCTGGAGGACAAATACGGCATTGCCCGACGCCGGTTGAATGGGCTCATTTCGCCATGGGCGGCCAAGCGCCTCGACGAACTTTCCGGCGACATTTCCAAGTTCAGCGTCGTCAAGCTGATGCCGTCGCGACTGCGCCAGATCGGCATCGCCAAGACCGAGCCCGGCGACGAGAACAATCAGGACGTTTCGGCCCTGGTCGGCAAGGTGGACATCCGGCAATTGGAAAACTTCAGCCAATCCGATCCGGACGCCTATTCCTATAGTGGCGGACTGAACCGGACCACCCAGGGGCTGCTTGAATTCGTCGAAATGTTCAAGGCCCCTATCAAGGTCCTGCATCCGCTGCTGACCGCCACCCAGGAAGGCAGCTACAACGGCACCGAAAATTTCGGCGCCTTTCCCTACCAGGGAATCATCGTGGCCCATTCCAATGAGTCGGAATGGCTGCAGTTCAAGAACAACAAGAACAATGAGGCTTTTCTCGATCGCATCCTCGTGGTCAAGGTGCCGTATTGCCTGCGGATAACCGAAGAGCGGCGGATCTACGAGAAACTGCTGCGGGAGAGCGAATTGGCCGCCAGTCCTTGCGCTCCAGAGGTGCTGGACATCCTCAGCCGGTTTACCGTCTCGACCCGCTTGGCCGAGCACGACAACTCGCCGCTCTACACCAAGATGCGCGCCTATGATGGCGAGAACCTCAAGGAGGTCGACCCCAAGGCAAAGTCGGTTCAGGAATATCGGGACGCCGCCGGCGTCGACGAGGGCATGGCCGGCGTCAGCACGCGCTTTGCCTTCAAGATCCTGTCGCAGACCTTCAACTACGACACCGAAGAGGTGGCCGCCGACCCCGTGCACCTCATGTACATCCTGGAGGAGGCGATCAAGCGCGAACAGTTTCCGAAGGAGACGGAAGCCGCCTATCTGGAGTTCATCAAGTCCGAGCTGGCCGCGCGGTATGCCGAGTTCATCGGCCATGAGATCCAGAAAGCCTATCTGGAATCGTACAGCGAGTACGGCCAGAATCTTTTCGACCGCTACATCGCCTATGCCGACGCCTGGATCGAAGACCAGGACTACAAGGATCCCGACACCGGCCAGATCCTCAACCGCGAGGTTTTGGACAACGAGCTTTCGCAGGTCGAAAAACCGGCCGGCATCGCCAATCCCAAGGATTTCCGCAATGAGGTGGTGAAATTCACGCTGCGCGCCCGTGCAAGAAACCATGGCCGCAACCCGGCGTGGACAAGTTACGAAAAGCTGCGGGAAGTCATCGAGAAACGCATGTTCGGCCAGGTCGAGGACCTCCTGCCGGTGATCAGTTTCGGCTCCAAGCAGGACAGCGTCACGGAAAAGCGGCACAATGAATTCGTGCAGCGGATGGTCGAGCGCGGCTACACCGAGCGGCAGGTTCGTCGCCTTGTGGACTGGTACATGCGGGTGAACAGGGCGGGTTAGAGAACCCGGATGGTTCCATGCCGATCTTCATCGACCGCCGCCTGAACCCGAAAGACAAGAGCCTCGGCAATCGCCAGCGCTTCCTGCGACGCGCGCGCGAGGAATTGAAACGGAGCATACGCGACCAGATCCGCACCGGCAGGATCGCCGACGCGGACTCCGAGCACGCCGTGCGCATGCCCGAAAGAGGCACAAGCGAGCCGAGCTTCAACAACGCCCGCGACAGCGGCAGGCGCCAGCACATCTTGCCGGGCAACAGGCATTTCTCCGCTGGAGACCTGATCCCCAAGCCCGGCGGAGGCGGCGGGGGAGCGTCGTCCCCGGGAAACAAGGCATCCGAGGACGACTTTCGTTTCGTACTGTCGCGCGAGGAAGTGCTCGATCTTTTCTTCGAGGATCTCGAACTCCCCGACATGGTCAAGCTCAACCTCAAGGAGATCCTTGCCTTCAAGCCGCGTAGGGCGGGCTTCGCCGCCACCGGTTCGCCGACCAACATCAATGTCGGCCGCACGATGCGCAACAGCCACGGCCGCCGCATTGCGCTGAGGCGCCCCAAGCAGGTCGAACTGGATGCGATCCTCGAGGAAATCGCCTCGCTCGAGGAGGCGCCATACAGCGCCGACGCGCGCCGGCGTATCGCGGCATTGCGCGAAGAGCTTGACCGGCTGGAACGACGCCGCCGACGCATTGCCTATGTCGATCCGGTCGACATCCGCTTCAACCGCTTCGATTCCCGGCCGGTGCCGAACGCCAATGCCGTCATGTTCTGTCTGATGGACGTGTCCGGGTCCATGGGCGAGCGCGAGAAGGATCTGGCCAAGCGCTTCTTCGTCTTGCTGCACCTGTTCTTGAAACGACGCTACGACCGCATCGAGATTGTCTTCATCCGCCACACGCACCTGGCTCAGGAGGTCGACGAGGAGACATTTTTCTACAACACCCAAAGCGGCGGCACTGTCGTTTCCACCGCGCTGGAGGAAATGCACCGTATTATCGCGAGCCGCTACCCGGCCCACGACTGGAATATCTATGCTGCCCAGGCCTCGGACGGCGACAATTTCGCCGGCGATTCAGAGCGATGCATTTCGCTTCTCAACGGCGAGCTCATGCGGCTGTGCCAGTATTTTGCCTATGTCGAGATCATCGACGAGCGTGAAGCCCATATTTTCGGCTCGACCGAAAACGGGACATCGCTGTGGCGTGCCTATAACGCCATCGACCAGAAATGGCCGAACTTCCAGATGAGCCGCATCGCTACGCCCGCCGATATCTACCCGGTCTTTCGCCAGCTTTTCGGCAGGCAGCCGGTCTCCCTCAAGCGGGCATGAGGGTTCCCGATGGTCAGACAAGCCAGCAAATCCAGCCTGCTTTTTTCAGGGTCCGACTGGGATTTCAAAACATTGTCGCGGGCCTATGACGCGATCGAGGCACTTGCGGTCGAAGAGCTTCATCTGGACACCTATCCCGTTCAGATGGAGATCATCTCTTCGCAACAGATGCTCGACGCCTATTCGTCCATTGGCATGCCATTGATGTACCGTCACTGGTCTTTCGGCAAACATTTCCTCCACCAGGATCTGCTCTATCGCAAGGGCGGGCGAGGGCTTGCTTATGAACTGGTCATCAATTCCAATCCCTGCATCGTCTATCTGATGGAGGAAAACACCATGGCCCTGCAGGCCTTGGTGACGGCCCATGCAGCTCTCGGGCACAATCATTTCTTCAAGAACAATCAATTGTTCAAACAATGGACGGATGCAGGTGCGATCCTCGGCTACCTGGACTTCGCCAAGGGCTACATAGTCCGTTGCGAGGAGCGGCACGGCCTCGCCGCCGTCGAGGCTGTGCTCGATTCCGCCCACGCGCTGATGGATCAGGGCGTGTTTCGCTATCACCGGCCGCCGAGGCTGTCGTCGGAACGGCAGCGCGAAGGAATTCGCGAGCGTCTCGAATACGAGGAGCGCTCCTACAACGACTTGTGGCGTACGCTGCCGCCTTCGCAGCAAGCGGCCAACGACAAGGGCCAGGACCCGGAGCGGAAGAAATCGCTAAACCTGCCTGAGGAAAACCTGCTCTATTTCCTGGAAAAGAACAGCCCGGTCCTGGAGCCCTGGCAGCGTGAGATCATCAGGATCGTTCGGGTCATCGCGCAATATTTTTACCCGCAACGGCAAACACAGGTGATGAACGAGGGCTGCGCCACGTTCGTGCACTATACGCTGATGAACATGCTGTTCGACCGCGGCCAGATCAGCGAAGGCGCCATGCTCGAAATCCTGCGCAATCATTCCAACGTGGTCTTTCAGCCGGCGTTCGACGATCCGCGTTTTTCAGGCATCAACCCCTATGCTCTCGGCCTCGACATGATGCAGGACATTCAGCGCATTTCGACCAAACCCACGGCTGAGGACCGCGATTGGTTCCCCGACATCGCTGGCCAGGGCAACTGGCGCGAGGTCCTGCTTGACGCCTGGGCCGAGCACCGCGACGAATCCTTCATCCGCCAGTACCTCAGTCCCGCCTTGATCCGGAAATGGCGGTTTTTTGTGCTTGGCGACGCTGCCGACCAACCGCATTGTCTGGTCGCCTCGATCCACGACGAGCGCGGCTACGCCAAGATACGCGCCACGCTCGCCAACAGCTATGATCTCGGCGCGAACCGGCCGGACATTCAGGTGGTGGATGTCGATCTGCTCGGCGACCGCCATTTGCGCCTGCAGCACAAGGTCAATGACGGCATCCTGCTCGAGGATGCCAGCCGCGACGCCACGCTTCGTCACATCCGCAGGCTTTGGGGTTATGAAGTCAGCCTGGCGGCCATAGATGCAGAGACCGGCGCGACGATCCACGAACGCTCGACAAGCCAGATCGCCGGATGACGTGCCCCGGCCTCCCTGCACGTATCAGGTGTCGCCGGCTGGCCTGATCCTCAGCCTTGCGATCCGGTTCTTGTCGCGTTTCATGACGATGAAGCGCTTGCCGTGGAACGTAAAAGCCTGCTTCTCCTCGGGGATCGATTGCGTCTCGTGGATGACGAGGCCGGCAATGGTGGTGGCCTCCTCATCCGGCAGGTTCCAGTCGAGAGCCCGGTTGAGATCACGGATGGGCACCGTACCGTCGACGACCACGGAGCCGTCGGCCTCCTGCTTGACGCCCTGTATGTCGACATCATGCTCGTCAGCGATCTCGCCGACGATCTCCTCGATAATGTCCTCCAGCGTCACCAGCCCTTCGACCTCGCCATATTCGTCGACCACGACGGCGAAATGCGCCTTGCGGCGAAGGAAGGCGTTGAGTTGTTCCTGCAAGGTCGTGGTGTCGGGCACGAACCATGGTTTCGAGGCGATCTTCATCACATCGATCCTGGAGAAGTCGTTGCCGACTTCGTTCAAGGCGCGCAGCAGATCCTTTGCATGCAGCACGCCGACGATGTTGTCGAGCGAGCCTTTCCACAGCGGCATGCGGGTGTGCGGGCTTTGCAAAATCTCGCGCACCACCGCTTCCGGCGCATTGTCGGCATTGACCGAGCGCATATTGGTGCGGTGGACCATGATGTCGGAGACTTCGAGCTCGGCGAGATCGAACAGGCCGCCGACGCGGTCGCGATCCTCGCGCACCACCTGGCCGTCGCGGCGGAAATCATCGACCGCGCCGCGCAATTCGTCCTGGCTGGAACGCTGCGGCTCGATGCGCGAAAGCTCGTATCCGAACATGGCAAGCAGGCGCGTGCGCACGGCAACGAGCAGCACGATGAGGATGGCAAGGACGGCAACGACGATCCAGCCGGGCTCGTTGGTCATCTCGGCCGCATTTTCTGCTGGTCCGGATGGTTTTCTGTCAGAAACGACAGCACTTCCGATGCCGGAACATCCTTGGCAATGAAAGCTTGGCCGACGCCGCGCGTCAGGATGAAGGTCAGCGCGCCGCGCGACACCTTCTTGTCCTGGGTGATAAATGCCAGCAGCGCCTCGGCGTCAGGCAGATCGCCCGATATGTCGGCTATCCGCCAGGGCAGGCCGACGGCGCGCAGATGCGCCTCGACGCGCGCGGCATCGTCGGGGCTGGCCAGATTGAGCCGCGACGAGAACCGGTAGGCCAGCGCCATGCCGATGGCGACGCCTTCGCCATGGACGAGGCGGCTTCCGTCATATTGGGTGGCGGCTTCCAGCGCGTGGCCGAATGTGTGGCCGAGATTGAGCAGCGCGCGGTCGCCGGTCTCGAACTCGTCGCGCGCAACCACGTCGGCCTTGGCGCGGCAGGCTTCGGCGATCGCCTGCGTCCTCTCCGGCCCGCCGGCAAAAACCTGGGCCCAATTCTTTTCCAGCCAGGTGAAAAATTCTGGCCGGTCGATGAGCCCGTATTTGGCGAGTTCGGCATAGCCGGCGCGGAATTCGCGGATCGGCAGCGTGTCGAGCACTCCGGTGTCGGCCAGCACCAGTTTCGGCTGATGGAAGACGCCGACGAGGTTCTTGCCGCGTGGGCTGTTGATGCCGGTCTTGCCGCCGACCGAGGAATCGACCTGCGCCAGCAGTGAGGTCGGGATCTGCACGAAATTCATGCCGCGCCGCACGATGCCGGCGGCAAAGCCCGCAAGGTCGCCAATAACGCCGCCACCGAAGGCGATGACGATGTCGCCGCGCTCCAGTTTCGCAGCCAGAACACCGTCGACCACTTCCTCGAGATGGGCAAAACTCTTGGTCTTCTCGCCGGGCGGCAGCGTGATGATGGCGGGCTGGATGCCACCCGTGTCGAGCCCGGCCTTGAGCGCATCGAGATGTGCTGCCGCGACATTGGCGTCGGTGACGACCGCGGCGCGTGTGCCCGGCAGGCGACCCGATATCTCGGCGCCCGCGCGGGACAACAATCCCGAGCCGATCAGAATGTCATAGGTCCGATCGCCAAGGCCGACTTCGACGACGACGGGTGCCTCGATGCTCACGATTCCACCTCGCCCGTCGCAGCCGCCTCATCGATGCCGAAATGCCGGCACAGCGCGTCCACCACTTCGGTCGCGATGACTTCCTTGCGATCATCGCGGGTCGGCACTGTGACGTCGGATGTCGCGTAGACCGGATAGCGCTCGCCCATCAGCCGCTCCAGCACGGCGCGGGGGTCGTCGCTTTTCAGGAGCGGCCGGTTCTGTTTCTTGGAGACGCGGTCCATCAGAAGATCGAGCTCGGCCTTCAGCCATACCGACACGCCCTGCGCTGCAATCGCCTCGCGCGTCTGCGCATTCATGAAGGCGCCGCCGCCGGTCGACAGCACCTGCGGGCCGTTTTCCAGCACGCGCAGGATGACGCGCTGCTCCAGCGCCCGGAATTCGGTCTCGCCATAGCGCTCGAACAGCTCCGGAACGGTCATGCGCGAGACGCTTTCGATCTCTTGGTCGCTGTCGATGAAGGGCAGCGCCAGCATCGTCGCCACCTTGCGGCCGATCGCCGTCTTGCCGGCACCCATCAATCCGACGAAGACGACGGAACGGCTGCCCAGCCGGCCAAGCAACGCGGCGTAGGTCTCGTCTGGAGGATTTGCTGGCAACGCGTTCATCGGATGTTTCGAAGGCCCTCTTTGCCGGCGTATCGACATGAAAAGCCCGTTTGCGTCAAGCGTGGCAAGCGCCTTGAACCCGACATGGACCAGCAGGGTCTGCATCAGAAGTTGCTAACAGGCCTCCGCTTCTTCCTTGAATTGGCCGGATTGGCGTCCCATAAGGGGACAGGGTTTGGAAACGCAGAACAAGAAGACGGGCGAAAATTGATGCCGACACTGTTTCGCTTTGTCGTGGTAACAGCGATTCTGGCAGGTATTGCCTATGGTGCGATGTTCGCACTGGTGATGTTCGTCGAGCCAAAGAAGGGCGAAATGAGCGTGCGCATCCCTCCGGAAAAGCTGAACCCCAAGAAAAGCTGAACCCGAAGAAAAGTTGAATGAACAGCGCCGCCCGCATCGAAGCCTTTCTGGAAATGCTGAGCGCCGAGCGGGGCGCGGCTGAAAATACGCTTTCCTCCTACCGCCGCGACCTCGAGGACGCTTGTGGCGCGATCGATGGCGGGCTGGCTGGTGCCGCCGCCGCCGATATCCGCACCTATCTCGACGACATTGCCGCCCGCGGCTTTGCCGCCACATCGCAGGCGCGCAAACTGTCGGCGATCCGCCAGTTCTTCAAATTCCTCTACGCCGAAGGCCTGCGCGGCGATGACCCGACCGGCACGCTGGACAGTCCAAGAAAGGGCCGCCCGCTGCCCAAGACGATGAGCGAGGCGGACACCGGCCGGCTGATCGACCGTGCGGCGCTTGAGGCCGGCGATGCCTCGTCGGGCGATGGGGACAGTCTGGCGTCACTGCGCCTGCATGCGCTGGTCGAGGTGCTTTACGCCACCGGCCTGCGCGTTTCCGAGCTGGTCGGCCTGCCGGTGACGGTGGCGCAGCGCGACGACCGTTTCTTCATGGTGCGCGGCAAGGGCGACAAGGAGCGCATGGTGCCACTCTCGGCCAAGGCACGCACGGCGATGAAGACCTGGCTTGCCGCCCGCGCCAGGGTGCCCGCCTTTGCCGACAGTCCGTTCCTGTTTCCGGCCGCCTCCGACAGCGGCTATCTCTCGCGCCAGGTCTTCGCGCGTGACCTGAAAGGGCTGGCGGCAAGGGCCGGCATCGCCTCGGCGAAGATCTCGCCGCACGTGCTGCGCCATGCTTTCGCCAGCCATCTCCTGCAGAACGGCGCCGATCTCCGGGCCGTGCAGCAATTGCTTGGCCATGCCGACATATCGACGACACAGATTTACACCCATGTGCTGGAAGAGCGGCTGGTGCGGCTGGTCAACGATCATCATCCGCTTGCCGACTAGGCCTCATATCGCTATGTGAGGACGACATTTCACCGCCCGGAGCCTTGGATTCAAGGGTTCCGTCAGCCACTGCCTTCCGACGTATCGGTCCGCTCACGCATGTATAATTACCTCGATTTCGAAAAGCCGGTGCAGGACCTCGAGGGCAAGATCCTCGAGCTGAAGAAGCTTGCCGAGAATGGCGAGGCGGTCGATGTCGGCGACGAGATCAGCCGTCTTGAGAAGCGCTCCCGCGACGCGCTGCGCGACGCCTACAAGGCGCTGACGCCGTGGCAGAAGGTGCAGGTGGCTCGCCATCCAGACAGGCCGCATTGCGTCGACTATATCAAGGGCCTGTTCACCGATTTCACGCCGCTGGCCGGCGACCGCAATTTCGGTGAGGACCAGGCGATCGTCGGCGGTTTCGCCCGTTTCCGCGGCGAACCCATTGCCATCATCGGCCAGGAAAAAGGTTCCGACACAGCCAGCCGCCTGAAACACAATTTCGGATCGGTTCGCCCGGAGGGCTACCGCAAGGCGGTACGGCTGATGGAACTGGCCGACCGCTTCAAGATCCCGCTGCTGACGCTGGTCGACACGGCCGGCGCCTATCCCGGTGTCAACGCCGAGGAGCGCGGCCAGGCGGAGGCTATCGCCCGTTCAACCTCGACCTGTCTCGGCCTGAAAGTGCCGTCGATCTCGGTGGTCATCGGCGAAGGCGGTTCGGGCGGCGCCATTGCCATCGCCACCGCCAACCGCGTCTACATGCTCGAACACGCCATCTATTCGGTGATTTCGCCGGAAGGGGCCGCCTCGATCCTGTGGCGCGACACAACGCGATCGAAGGACGCGGCGACCAACATGAAGATCACCGCGCAGGATCTTTTTGAATTAAAGATCATCGACGCCATCATCCCCGAGCCGCTCGGCGGTGCGCATCGCGGCGCCGAAACGGTGATCGCCGCGACCGGAGACCTCATCGCCAGGACGATGAAGGATTTTGCCGGCGCCAACACCGATTTCCGCGAGCAGCGCCGCGAAAAATACCTGGCCATGGGCCGCAGTCTCTGACCACAGGCAGCCTTGGCCGCAACAATGTGGCGGGGCGGAGCATTTTTGCCACAAAAATGCCGCTGCATTCGGCTCAATGAGACTGCCGCAGGGGGATGCGTCGGCACTTGCGGTAAGGAATTTATTAGGGTTAACGGGCTTAGGGTCCGTCGATGCGCAGTGTAGCAGCCGGGGCAGGAAGCGTCCTGGCGCCAGAGAAAAGACGATATCCGTAGCCATGTTTGTCAAGCTTGCCCGCACCGGAATCCTGATCGCTGCCCTCGGCGTTGCCGGCTGCAACAATTCGTCGATGAAGGATTTTGCCCCGGAGGCCAACAAGCCGCTGCCCGACAAGATCCTCGCCGACATGAGAGCCAAGGGCATGGTCCGCACCTCGTCGGTGATGGCCCGCATCTTCAAGGAAGAAGGCAAGCTCGAGATCTGGAAGGCCAAGACCAACGGCCGCTACGACATGGTCGCCAGCTACGACATCTGCAAATGGTCGGGCAAGCTCGGGCCGAAATACACCGAAGGCGACCGCCAGGCGCCGGAAGGCTTCTACACGGTGCGCCCGGCGCAGATGAATCCGCGCTCGAACTACCATTTGTCCTTCAACATCGGCTATCCCAACGCCTATGACCGCGCCAATGGCCGTACCGGCTCCAATTTGATGGTGCACGGCGCCTGTTCGTCTTCGGGCTGCTATTCGATGACCGATGCGCAGATCGAGCAGATCTATGCCTTTGGCCGCGACGCCTTCCAGGGCGGCCAGACCGAGTTCCAGATCCAGGCGTTTCCGTTCCGCATGACCGCCGCCAACATGGCGCGCTACCGCAACGACCCGAATTACGACTTCTGGAAGATGCTGAAGGTCGGCTACGACAATTTCGAGATCACCAAGGTGCCGCCGAAGGTCGATGTCTGCGAGAAGCGTTATGTCTTCAACCAGGTTGCCGCCGACGGTCAGACATTCGATCCGGCCGGCGCCTGCCCGGCGACGACGCAGCCTGATTCGCTGAAGAGTGCCTACAACTCCTACATGAGCACCTACGACGCTGCGTTCAGCGGCGCGGTCAAGGCCAGCGTGCCGGCGCCCAAGCCGACCATTGCCGGTATCAAGGAAGCCAGCATCGTCTCCGACTGGTCCAAGCGCCGCGCACGCGGCGAACGCGTGCCGATCGATCCGCCGTCGCTCAACAATGACGGCTCGGTCACCGAGACGGCACGCATGGGTCGCATCGATTCGCCCGCTGGCCGCAAGATGGCGGCCCTCGATGCCGAAAAGGCGGCCAAGCAGAAGGCCGAGGAGCAGAGGCTCGCTGCCATAGAGGCGGCCAAGCAAGCCAAGGAAGCCGCCAAGGCTCAGGCTCTGGCCGAAAAGGAGGCCGAAAAGGCCGCCAAGGAAGCCCCCGTCGCCACCGCGACCATCGCGGCCCCTTCGGAAGCGGCACCGATGGCTGAGACGCAGGCGGCGAGTGCCGACGAGAGCCGCGTGACGAAGCTGAAGAACAAGCTGCTCGGCATGTTCGGCGGTTGATTTCGCCCGTGGATGATCGCGCCGCTATTTATGACCTCAAGGGGCTGAACTGCCCCTTGCCCGTGCTCAAGGCCAAGAAGCGCCTGGCGGGGATGCAACCGGGCAGCCGGCTCTGGCTGGAGACCACCGACCCGCTGGCCGTCATCGACATTCCGGCATTCTGTTCGGAGAGCGGCCACCAGTTGATTGAAACGGCGGCGGTCTCCGGCGGCCATCGATTCCTGGTCGAGCGCGGCGCGCCGTAATCGTGGGAGCTACCGCCCGGCAATCGCCAGCGGGTTGTTTTCCAGCGCGGCGCGATCGGGCGTGTCGATCGACGGCCGGTTGGTGAAGGCGGCGAACAGCCTGCGGATATAATCTTCGGGCATATCGAGCGTGATCAGCACCAGCCGCGTGCCGCGCTGGCCATCTGGCCAGGACGGCAATTGCACCGGCGGATGCAGGATCTTCTGCACGCCATGGATCACCAAAGGCCGCGACGGGTCTTCCCTGAGCTCGATGACGCCCTTCATGCGCAGCAGGCGCTCGCCATGTGTCGAGCGCAGCAGGTCGAGGAACATCTCGATCGCCGAAAACGGCACCGGGCCGTCATGCACCAGCGAATAGGAACGCACCCGCGAATCGTGGCGATGACCGTGGTCATGGCCATGTTCGTGATCATGCCCATCATGGTGATCATGATCATGATGGTGATGATCATGAGCGGCTTCCTCGCCCAGCCAGCGCCGCACATCGGCGGATTTGGTTGCCGGGTTGTAGAGGCCGCAATCAAACAGCGCCGCCACGCCTGTCCCCGTGTCGCCGGCATCGAGCAGTTCGGCGCCCGGATTGATCTGCCGCAGGCGCGCCCGAAGCATTTCCAACTCATTGGGATCGACGACCAGATCGGCTTTGCTGAGCACGATGCGATCGGCGACGGCAGCCTGCTTGACCGCCTCGACATGGGCGTCGAGCGTGGCGTTGCCGTTGACGGCATCGACCAGCGTGATGACGCCGTCGAGCCGGAAGGCCTGGATCAGCGCCGGATGGGCCATGATCGACTGCAGCACCGGCGCCGGGTCGGCAAGGCCGGTGGTCTCGACGATGACGCGGGCCAGACGGGCGATGCGGCCGGTCTGCAGCCGGTCGACCAGGTCGGCCAGCGTATCGACCAGTTCGCCGCGCACCGTGCAGCACAGGCAGCCGTCCGAAAGCTGGATGATGCCGTCGGAAGACTGCTCGACCAGCAAATGGTCGATCGCCACCTCGCCGAACTCGTTGATGATCACCGCCGTGTCGGCCAGCGCCGGATCCTTGAGCAGCCGGTTGAGCAGCGTCGTCTTGCCGGCGCCGAGGAAGCCGGTCAGCACCGAGACGGGGATCGGGAAGCCGCTGCCCATTGGCTAGTTCGCAACCTTGGCCGGCTGGTCGCCCTGCGCGGCGGAGCCGGCAATCTTCGGGCCTGCGCCGGCCGGTGCCGGCCTGTCGGGCCGCCAGCTCGGGATCGGCACATCGGCATATTCCTGACCGCCCCGGTCGAGGATGGCCTTCGGCGCCGGACCGGTGGCGCCGCCAAGGCCGACGGCAACCAGCGTTGGCACATGGTCGAGCTTTTCCTGATAGGGCGATTTCGGCACGTCCTTGGCGACGACCGGCGGCGCCTCCGACTGCTCCTGCGGCGTCTTCTTCTTGCAGACCTCGTCCTTCATGTCGTTGGGCGAAACCGTGTCGCCATAGGGCGCCAGCGTGGTGACGGTGGCCGAGCCGGCGGCAGGCGCGTCAAAACCCTGATCGAGCAGTTTTGCCGCGGTCTCAGCACGTGTGACCGCCGATTTCTCGCCAAGCACCACCGCGACCAGCGTGCGCCCGTTGCGGGTCGCCGAACCGATCATGTTGAAGCCGGAAGGGCAGACAAAGCCGGTCTTCATGCCATCGGCGCCGGGATAACGGCCAATCAAGAGATTGTAGTTGGGGATAGCCTTCTTGCCGACGGCAAGGCCTTCGATCGAGAACCACGGCGCATATTGCGGAAATTCGCGGCGGATCGCCATCACCAGCACGGCGAGGTCGCGCGCCGTCGTGTACTGATCCGGCGAATAGAGCCCGTTCGGATTGACGAAATGCGTGCCGTTCATGCCGAGCCGGGTCGCTTCGGCGTTCATCCGGTCGGCAAAGGCCGCCTGCGAACCTCCGACATTTTCGCCCACCGCCATGGCGATGTCGTTGGCCGATTTGACCAGCATCATCTTCAGCGCGTTGTCGAGCCGCATCACCGAGCCCGGCTTGAAGCCCATCTTGCTTGGCGGCTCGGCGGCGGAGTGTTTGGTCACCTTGATCGGCGAATCAAGCTGAACCTCGCCGGCGGCGATCGCCCGAAAGGTGACATAAGCGGTCATCAGCTTGCTCAGCGATGCCGGATACCAGCGCTTGAACGCGTCCTGATGCTGCAGGATCTTGCCGCTGCCGAGATCGAATACGACCACCGGATTGGCCAGCGCCGGCCCGGCCACGACCGACAGCGCGATTGTGCCAACCGAGAATAGTTTGAGGAAATGCCTGTACCGCATGATCAAATCCGAAATCGCCTCTTGCCGTAGTCGCCCCTGGCTCCGTAAGATTTCGTTACGCGATCGCCAGCATGATTGGTCCGACCCTCAAAAACCGGACCGCATCGTTGCGGTGCTATTTACCCTATGTGACGCCAAGATGGCAAAGTGCCTGGCGATCACAATTGCAAGGCAGCGGACGACACCCGCCTGTCCCAACAGCGAGATGGAACCATCATGCCAATCCTGAACCGTGCCGCCGAAATGCAGGACGAAGTTGCCGGCTGGCGCCAGCATCTGCACCAGACGCCAGAACTGAACTTCGACGTCTTCAAGACCGCTGCCTTCGTCACCGAGAAGCTGAAAGCCTTCGGCTGTGACGATGTGGTCACCGGCCTCGGCAAGACCGGCGTCGTCGGCATCATCCGCGGCCGGCAGGGCGAAGGCCCCACCATCGGCCTGCGCGCCGACATGGACGCGCTGCCGCTCAACGAGATCACAGGCAAGTCCTACGCCTCGACCATCCCCGGCAAGATGCACGCCTGCGGCCATGACGGCCACACGGCAATGCTGCTGGGCGCGGCCAAATACCTCGCCGAGACGCGCAACTTCACCGGTTCCGTGGCGGTGATCTTCCAGCCGGCCGAAGAGGGCGGCGGCGGCGGCAACGAGATGGTCAAGGACGGCATGATGGAGCGTTTCGACATCTCCAGGGTGTTCGGCATGCACAACATGCCGGGCCTGCCTGTCGGGCAGTTCGCCATTCGCCCGGGCCCGATCATGGCGGCGACCGCCGAGTTCACCATCACCGTGCGCGGCAAGGGCGGCCACGCGGCGATGCCGCACGGCACGATCGACCCGATCGTCATCACCAGCCAACTGGTCGGCGCCTTGCAGACGATCGCCTCGCGCAGCACCGATCCGGTCGAGGCCGTGGTGGTGTCGGTGACCAAGTTCCACGCCGGTGACGCCTACAACATCATCCCCGAAACCGCTGAAATCGCCGGCACCGTGCGCACCCTGCGCAAGGAGATCGCCAAGAAGTCCGAAGAGCGCATCCGCAGCATATGCGACGGGCTGGCGACCGCATTCGGGGCAAAGATCGAGGTCGACTACCAGGCAAATTACCCCGTGACCTTCAACCACGCGGAAGAGACGGTGTTTGCCGGTGATGTCGCGATGAGTGTCGCCGGCGACGCCCATGTCCACCGCGGCATCCAGCCGGTGATGGGTGGCGAGGATTTTTCCTACATGCTCGAAGCCCGCCCCGGCGCCTTCATCTTCATCGGCAATGGCGACACCGCCGGGCTCCACAACCCTGCCTACGATTTCAACGACGAGGTCATCCCGCACGGCATGAGTTACTGGGTGAAACTGGCGGAAACCGCGCTGGCCGCCTGACGGCGGCAGCGCAAAGCCGGCCGGATTGCCTTCGGCCGGCCTCTTGGCGAAACGATCCGAAGCGGCTATGTGTCTGGCCGCGTGGTCCCGTAGCTCAGTAGGATAGAGCGGCAGATTCCTAATCTGTAGGTCACAGGTTCGATTCCTGTCGGGATCACCACGCTTTTCACCAGCTTAGCAAACTGACGTCGTACTTTTCGCGAAACAGTACGACGAATTCTAATTTCGCCGGGAATGCATCGCCGAACGATCCAGCTTCGCTCCGAAGAGCGGGCACTACAATGGCCCTTTTGTCTGGCCGAAGGCTGCCGGCAGGATCATTGCGAGGTGATGGTTGACCGTGGTGCGCTGTGACCTAGCTTAAAGTTCATGATGGACAGTCAAGAGCCGGGAAGTGGCGAATTGTCCGCACCGGCGAACTCTCGCGAGGTTGATATGCAGAGGCGCAAATCGGCGTCTCAGGGCCCCGCATGTGTCCTTGGTCGGCCATTGCCCGCCAACGAATATAAACCGCGGCGATCTATCAGCACGCGACCGGCGCCCCATCCGCAACAATTCGCAAGTACCAGAAGGATCCCGATGAAAGCGACGTTTCGAGGGCGGTAAGGCCTTGGCCAATACCAAGGCGGATGACCAGACATCGCTTTACGAACTTGACGATACACCCCAGAACGCACGGGCACGGCAATGCCAAATTATCTTGCCGAAATGTATGCAAACGACGTAAATTTGACCATTCTGAGCGCGGTAGTGACGCTTGCATCGGTAGGCGCCTATCTTGTGCTCCGGCGTATCCTTGCCGCGGTGCGACGGAGCCGCCTTGCAGCGTTTGACGAAGGCAGATCCGGTATCGCCGACGAGGCTTCTTGGGAATGGGAAAGCCCGGCCGGACTTGTCGCCGGACCTGCTTCTTCCAAGGCTGCCAACCCCTTGCATGCGGTCGGCCTGGATGTTCGGGCTCAAAATACCAACTACTCTCGGTTCGGAGTGCGAATCGAGCATTTCGCCGCGACATCCGAACCCAGCGGGAGCTCGTTGGTGACCGGTGCTCCTGCACCGGACAGTGTGCAGTCTGGCCGGCTTGCAGCATCCATCAGCGCGATCGCGGAACATGGGAAGCGGATTTGCGGGTCGGCATGGGACCAATTGCGCCATAGAGCTTCACCGCCAAAAATTGCTCCGTTGGCCTATGCTGCGGATCGCGGTTTGAATTTCACAGCGCAGATGGGAGATCCCGACCCGGCCATGGCGCCTGCCTCAAACCCTGTCGTTCGCAGGCCGATCGTTCTTGTATCGCGTTTGGGTCTCGCCGCCATTTGTCTGGCCGCGCCGATTGGCTATGCGATGACGAGACAAATCTGGGTCGAAAGCGCTTCAGCCATCTCGCAAACCCAAGACCAGGCCCATCGAGACCTTTCGCGCCCGTTGAAACTTCAGGCGAGTGCCGAATTGCTTGGCCCGGATCTCACGGCTAACCAGGCGCAAGACGGGACGGATCGTGCTCAGTCTGCCGCTGCGAGACAATTGGCCGACCAGGAACACCGGGCGGCGGAAGGCGAGCGTGCCAGGAGCGCCGCTCTGCAGGGAGCGCTCCTCGAGGCGAGCAAGCAGATCCACACGCTGAGGGCAAGCATGGCAGCTGCCGATGACGCGCGCGAGGAGCGGTTGCGCAATGAACTCGCGGCGGCCCGCACTCTTGACGCGTTGCGGCGCATTGCGGGAGATGCCCGCACGATGCTGAGCGAGGCCACCAGCTATGTCCTTGAGGAGATGCCCGCTGCTCATCTCGAGCAGGAGCAGGCCCAAAGGCAGGCGCGCGATTTATCGCAAGCGCGCGTCCAAATTGAACAGCTTGAGACCCAGGCCGCCGAGGATCGCGCCACGGCCAAGGCTTCACTGGGGCAGGCGAGCGGCATGCTCGACGACGAACGCCGGAAGGCGGAGCTGCTTCGTGGCGATCTCGCCGAAGCGAAACTGGCCAATGCCGCACTCATGAAGCGTACGGCCGCGGCTGAGCAGGAACGGACCGACGCGGTCACAGCGAGACAACAAGTGGAGCGGACCGCAGCTGACACGGAGCGAACGCTCGCACGAGAACGCGCTGCAGCAGCAGCGGCCGTTGAGGAGCTGAAAGAAGCTCGCGTCGAGCGCCAGGCGGCTGAACTGGAGCGAGCCAAAGCAGTCTCAGCGAAAGAGCGTGCCGAGCAGGCCGCAACCGAGACGGCACAGGCTCTGGCACGGGAACGTACTACAGCCGTCATGAATCGTAAGGATCTCGACAGAGCCCGCATCGAGCGCGAAGCCGCCGCCCAAGCTCTTTTGGTGCGTGTCGCTAAGCTTCAGGAGGCTCTGGACGAGCAACGCGAGGCCACTGTTTCTCTTGCCCGCGACTTGGCTGCGGCGCGCGGGGACAACGACAGGCTCAGGACTGAGCGCCGCAGCGCGCAGATCGAACCGCCCCTGAAGCCGCGTTCTGGCCGCGCGGCAGCCAGCCAGGTGACGGCCGTCAGCAAGAAGACTGGCAAGGTTCGCAACCCTTCGCGGATGACCCGGGTGCGTTCGATCACACTTCCTTACTCGCTCTTGCCAAGACACGCGACACCACAGTGATTCCGACTGCGCGGTCCCTTCCGTGGAAGGCCATCTTTGATGCCCCGCACCCTTGGTAACACACCCGAGGCCTGCTGCCATTTCGGCCAAAGATGAATGGCCTCTCGAATTCACCCTGCTTCATCAGCGAGGTGTTCTGCGCGGTTCGCTATGTCAGGCCGATCACGCTGCCTGTCGCGTCCAATTCGCATTGGACCGCCGCCTGCCGTGTTTCCACGTTGCCTTGCCGCACATAGTCGATGCTGACCTCGATAGGGGCCGAGATCGTCGCCCGACTCAACTGATGTACGACGCCCGCGCTGGCGACGCGCACGCTGGTCGCCCCAAACGGAGCGGCGGCCGACTCGATGGCATCATGGCAGGCCCGAACGACTTTATCCGGGACGCCCGGCAGCGCCTCGGTTCGGCTGACTGTTGATTGAGTGTTGCTGTCGCTGGGAGGCTGGAGAGCGGCCGGCAGGTCGAGCGACTGTCCGCCCCTTGCGGACGCAACAGCAGTAGCGGCGGCCGGACCTACCGTCCCAGGGACTGTCGCAGTGCCGCTTGTGCTGGTCTCGCCGTCGTCCGCCGACGAACTGGAGCCGCCGGGGTCATCGCTAGTCCCTTTCTGCGAGCCGCCGTGGTTGCCGCCGGCGTCATGACCTCCGCCGCCACCATGGCCACCAGAACCATGGCCGCCGTTGCCATGCCCTCCGCCCTGCTGACCACCGGTTGCAGCTCCTGCGCAAACTACCGCGATCGAGCAAGCTAAGACGAAATACGCACAGGTGAATCCACACGATTGACGCACGACAACCTCCATGGATGCGTCGGTCCAACCGTCTTTCCGCGGCTTGCAGTCAGAACGGCGCGAACCGCCGCTGCCCCCGCGGCAACCTCGCGATTGCCGCGCCCCCGAAAGAACTAGGGGATCAATCCGGTGTATCAAGGATACTTGGCTGGTAAGCACCGGTGAGAGATCGCTTGGCTGGCGAGTGCCGTATCACTCAGTCGATGCCGACCGTGGATGACGCCGCAGACGCCTTCGTGATCCAATGGCCGGAGTCCGGCGATTGGCCTGGCCGAGGCCCCGGCGAATGCAGAGATCAGCGAATAGGCTTACCGCGCTTCAGGTCAGCGCACCTCCTCCGAGTCATCGGCGACAGCCACGCGATGTCGGGTGGGATGGCCTCCAAAAGGCCCCGCGGAGGCACGAAAAAGCGTTCGCTTGAGCACTCGCCCGCCATGCGAACCATGGCGGGCCAGACGGATCACCCCGCCTCAGCCGACCCGCACGACAAAATGCTTCGTCACCGGCTCGATGATCTTCCAGGTTCCCTTGAAATCGGCTTCCACCACGAAGGCATCGCCGGGGCCGACCTCGACCGGTGTGCCGCCGTCCGGCGTGATGATGATGCGGCCGGCGATCATGTGCACGAACTCGTAGTCGGTATAGGTGGCGTGATAGGTGCCGGGCGTCGCGCGCCAGGTGCCCGACAACACCTTGCCGTCCTCGGTCGTGTGCTGGACGGCGGTTTGCATGGTCGGCTTGCCCTCGACGACGATCCAGCCAGCCAGATCGCCGGCGTCCGCGTGTTCGACGGTGCCGAATTTGAGGATTGTCTCGCGGGTCATGTGCTGGGCTCCGTTTGGTGGATTGCGTGGCGTTGTTTGCCTGGCCGGTCAGATAACCGATGCACCTGCCGCGAGCAATGCCGGCGCCATACGGCCGGCACCTTGGCTGACGGTGCATCAAACAAAAAACCCGCCTGTGCGGCGGGTCACTGGCGCAAGTCAGCACCATAGGCAAATATGTACCATAGCTGAGGTCACCGCGTCAAGAAAAAATTCCTATCTCGGAAAAATGGCGGCACAAAAGCCGCCAATACCGGCTGCCTCGAGGCCTGTTGTTAATCTGAGTTCGGCACCCTGCCCTGTGGCGCACGCCGCGTCCTTCGGCCCTCGACGGGCGGGTCAGGGTTTGTGCCGCGCCGAGACGAGTTCCGCCTTGCGCCTTGCCGTCTCTATTCCCAGACCGATGAAAGCACGCGCGTGCTTGGCCAGCGCCATGTTGTCCGTCCACAGATTGCGCCAGATCGCGGTCTTCTTCGACAGGTTTTCATCGACGATTTCCGAAGAGAAGGATTCGAAGCTGAGGTCGTCGCTGTAGCCGATAGCGGTCAGCGCATCGAAGATCGCGGCGAAGTCGATATTGCCGGTGCCGAGGAAGCCGCGATGGCTTTCGCCGATATGGACATAGCCGATCTTATCCGCGGCATGACGGATGGCCAGCCCGACATCGGCCTCCTCGATGTTCATGTGGAAGGTGTCGAGATGCAGGAAGATGTTGTCCGAGCCTGTGTCCTCGATGAAGGCCAGCCCTTGCGCGGCGGTGTTGAGCAGATTGCTTTCGAAGCGGTTGACGATCTCGAGGTTGAGCGTGACGCCGGCCGCCTTGGCTGTCTCGGCAACCTTGGCCAGCGTGCCGGCACTGCGCTGCCATTGATCGCGCGTCGGCGCCTCGACCTGCAATCCGTGGCTGGTCGAGAGAATGCCGGCGACCTTCCGGCCGCCGAGATCGCGCGTCAGCGCGATGGTGTCGTTGAGGATTTCGACGCCGCGCGCGGCAATCGCCTTGTCGGCGCTCGAAATGTCGCCATCAACAGGCAATCCGATGCTGATCGCGACGCCGAGGCCAAGATCGGCAATGCGCCTGGCGAGCCCGCCGATGTCGACATTGGCGGGGTCGAGATAGGAGAATTCGATGAGGTCGAAGCCGGCCTCCCTGGTGTTGGCCAGCGTGCGCTCGAGATCGGCCTGAGCCGAGCCCGCCGACCAGACAAAAGAATGGATTCCAATACGCGACATCATCGTCTCCGGCTTCTGCGCATCGGCCCCATGGGGAACCGATGCCTGGACAAGACGTGCGGCCGGGTGATGCCGGGTGATCCCGGCCGCACGCTGCTGAGGGACGTTTAGCGGGCCGCGGTCCAGCCCTTGTAGTCCTTCAGGTTCTCGGCCGTGATCAGCTTCGGGTCGAGCAGCACGGTCGGCTCCGCCGGCTTCTTGCCGGCCAGCAGTTCGGCCGCCATCGTCAGCGACTGGCCGGCCATCACGTAAGGATCCTGCGAGGCCGAGGCCTTGATCATCGAGGTGCCGGAGGAGAGTTCCTTCTCGATATCGGGCGCGCCGTCGACGGCGGTGAAGATGAATTCCGAACGGTTGAGCTGCTTGGCCGCAAGCTGGGCGCCGATCGCCGTCGGGTCATTGATGGCAAACACCGCATCGATCTTGTCGAAGCGGGTGAGCAGCGACTGGAACACCTTCAGGCCGCCGTCGCGCGAGCCTTCGGCATTCTGGTCGTCGGAGAGGATCTTGATGTCGGGATGCTGCGCCAGCACGTTCTTGCAGCCCTTCACCCGCTCCAGGATCGAGGACGATGCCGGTCCGTTGAGGATGACGTAGTCTCCCTTGCCGCCGGTGTGGTCGATCAGGTACTTGCAGGCCTCTTCGCCGGCCTTGACGTTGTTGGTCATCACGGTGACGTCGGCGCCCGGCGCCGAAACGTCGAAGGCGGCAACGACGATACCCGCAGCCTGTGCCTTCTTCACCGCCGGCGCGATCGCCTTGGCGTCGACGGCATTGAGCATGATCACGTCGACGCCGGCGGCGATGAACGAATCGACCTGCGAGACCTGCTTGTTGAGGTCATAGTCGGCCGACACCGAGGTCACCTCGACCTTCGGGTTGATCTTCTTGGCCGCGTCCTCGATGCCCTTGATGGTGGCGACGAAGAAGGGATTGCCGAGCAGGCCGACCGAGATACCGACCTTGTTGAGGTCCTTGGCCGAAGCAGGCGCGATGGCGAGCGACGCGAGTGCGACGCCGCAGAGCAGTTTGGCGATGGTCTTCATTGCTTTCCTCCGATTGCCCCGCGCCTCTCACGGTGCGTTACACAAACCGGTCGTTGACGCCGGCGACTAAGGTCAATCACGTTCTTGCTCCTGCCTGGAGCCTGTAGCGGTCGAGGGCGACCGCCACGATGATGACCAATCCCTTGATGATGTACTGCCAGATGTCGGAGACACCGGCCAAGATGAGCCCATTGGAGAGCACCGCGATGATCAGGCCGCCGATCAGCGTACCCCAGATCGAGCCGACGCCGCCGACGAAGCTGGTGCCGCCGAGGATGACCGCGGCAATGGCGTCGAGTTCGTAGGATTGCCCGAGCTGCAAGCCGTTGGCTGCGTAGAGCCGGGCCGCCGACATGGCGCCGCCAAGACCGGCCAGCAGGCCGGAAACGCCATAGACGAAGAGCAGCACCAGCGGCACCTTGATGCCGGTCAGCCGCGCCGCTTCGGCATTGCCGCCGACGGCATAGATCCAGGTGCCGAGCACGGTGCGCTTGAGCACCAGCCAGGACAGCACAACCACCGACAGCGCGATGATGACCAGCCACGGAATGCCGAACAGCGAACCGTTGCCGATGAAATCGAACGGCAGGTCCGAGTTGAACACCGTGGTGTCCTGGCCGAGCAGGCGGGCGACGCCGCGCACCGCGGTCAGCGAACCCAGCGTGACGATGAAGGGCGGCAACTTGATGTAGGCGATGAGCAGCCCGTTGATGAGGCCGAAGCCGAGGCCGACCAGAATGGCCGCCGGCACGCCGAGCAAACCCCAGTCCGGCGCCAGCGACACCATCACCGCCACCATCGCCGATGCGGCGAGGATGGCGCCGACGGACAGGTCGATACCGCCGGTCAGGATGACGAAGGTCATGCCGGCCGCCAGCACGATGTTGATCGACGACTGCTGGGTGACGATCAAGAGGTTGGTCTCGGTCAGGAAGCGGGGGTTCAGGAACTGGAAGCCGGCCGCCAGCAGGATCAGCACCGGCAGCATGCCGAGGGCAGCGAAAGCCGTGCGCAACCGTCGGCTTGTGCCGGTGGCCTGGCCGCCTGCGCTGATCTCGGTCGCCTTGTCGGTCATTGCTGAGCCGCTCCCGTTGCAAGTTCCATGATTTTCTCCTGGCTCAGCGGCTCGCCTTGCGATGCCGTCACCTCGCCCGATATCGTACCGTCGCGCATCACCAGCACGCGGTCGGCGACGCCGATCACCTCGGGCAGTTCGCTGGAGATCATCAGGATGGCGATGCCCTGTTTGGCGAGATTGTCGATCAGCCGGTAGATTTCCGATTTCGCTCCGACATCGACGCCGCGGGTCGGCTCATCGAGGATGACCACCTTCGGCTCGGTTTCGAGCAGGCGGGCGAGCAGCACCTTCTGCTGGTTGCCGCCGGACAGCGAGCCGGCATTGGCCTGCACCGAACTGGTGCGGATGGAGAGATCGGCAACGGCCCTGGAAGCGCGCCTTTCGGCGGCCGCGAAGTCGCGCAAGCCGCCGGCATGCGAATCCCGCGCCAGCACGCCCATGCTGATGTTGTCGGAAATCGACATGTCGAGGAACAGGCCGAGTTCCTTGCGATCCTCGGTCAGATAGGCGATGCCGGCATCGAGCGCCTCGCGCGGCGAGCCGATGGTTACAGGTTTGCCGTCGAGTTCCAGCGTGCCTGACACGCGCCTGTCGGCGCCGAAGATCAGCCGCGCAAGCTCGGTACGGCCGGAGCCGACCAGACCCGCCAGCGCCAGCACCTCGCCCTTGTGCAGGTCGAACGAACAGTTTTTCAGGAGACGGCCGTCGGACATGCCACGCACCGAGAGCGCCACCGCGCGCTTTTCGTCCGGCGGCCGATGATCCTTCTTGTAGAAAGCCGACAGATCGCGGCCGACCATCATCGACACCAGGCGCGAGGCGCTGAGGTCGGCACGCTCGAGCGTACCGACATAGCCGCTGTCGCGCAGCACACTGACGCGATCGGCAAGCTGGTAGACCTCTTCCATGCGGTGACTGATGTAGATGATTGCGATGCCTTGCGATTTCAGCGTCGCGATGACCTCGAACAGCCGGTCGGTCTCGCGCGAGGTCAGCGACGTGGTCGGCTCGTCCATGACGATGATGCGCGCATTGGTCGACAGCGCGCGGGCGATCTCGACCAATTGGCGCTCGCCGAGCGACAGGCTGGAGACCATGTCGCGGGCCGAAAAGGAGACGCCCAGACGCGCGATGATCTCCCTGGCGCGCCGGGTGCACTGGTCGCGGTCGACGATACCGAAGCGTCGCGGCTCGTTGCCGAGGAAGATGTTTTGCGCCACCGTCAGATTGGGCGCCAGCGACAGCTCCTGATAGATCACCGCGACGCCGCTGGCGCGCGCCTTGATCGGATCGCCGGTCGCGGCCGGCATGCCGTCGATCAGGATCTCGCCGCCGGCATCCGGCCGATAGGCGCCTGAAAGCACTTTCATCAATGTCGACTTGCCGGCGCCGTTTTCGCCCATCAAGGCGTGCAGCTCGCCGGCGTGGACGCTGAGCGAGACATCGTGCAAGGCACGGATGGTGCCGAACGTCTTGGAGATGTGCCGCATCTCCAGCACCGGCTGGCGCGCGGTCTCGGCCCTGGCAATCGCACTCATCGCGCGCCTCCCACTGCCGCATCAGCGACGCCGCGGTCCATGGTGGCGTCGCGCCAATTGCTGCGATAGCCTGCCAACCCGGTGAAACGCGATGCGCGCACCGGCTCCGGAACTTCGGCGGCGAATTCGCGCCCGACGCTCTCGAAGGCGAGCGCCGCGGCACCCGTGGCGCTGCCCTCCAGCGTGGCGCCCTGCAGGAAGGCCTGGCCGGGACGCAACTGCGCCAGCAGCGCGGCGAGCAGGCCGCCCGTGTTCAGCCCGCCGTCGACGATCACCGTGTTGTTCGAATGGATGAGGTCGAGGCAGAGATCGACCATCAGCGCGACGTAGAGCAGCGCCGCGGCCGCGCGTTCCTCGGCATTGGGCGCGCGCCCGACCAGTCGGCCGGAATGCCCCGACATCGGCCCGCCTGGCGCAAAGCTCGGCAGCGCCATTATGCCGGCGTCGATCACCCGCTGCACCACTGGGCCGGCGATCTCGCCTTGCCAGCCGGCGCTGATTGTTGCGAATTCGCGCCCGCCCATGAAGCGGATGGTCGGCACTGGGCCGCCGCCGACATCGACGTTGACCAGCATGTCGCGATCCCGGTCGAGTGCGTCGAGCGGGCAGTCCGGATTGAGCACGATGACCCAGGTGCCGGTCGAAACGACGGTGACCGGGCCAAGCTCCTGCCGGCGATAGGCATGCAGCGCCGCATTCGAGTCATGGACGCCGTTGTGGATGGCGATCACCGCAGCGCCGAGGCGCTGCTCGCCGATAACCGTGCCGGCGCGCTCGAAGGCAGGCATCCGGTCACGCCAGCCCTGCGCGTCGACCAGCGAGGAAAAGTCTTGGCTGCGCGGCGCCCACAGATGCGAATGGCAGCCGAGATAGGACACTTCCGAGACCGCCCGCCCGCCAAGGCGCCAGCTCCAGTATTGCGGATAGCCGAGGATCGATTTCGACGCAGCGAACGCGTCCGGATCGACCTCCTGCAGCCACAGCATGTGGCGGCCGTAGTTGAAGCCGAGCGGCAGCCGCGGCGAAAACGTCTCGGAAAAGTCCGGAATGCGGCGATCGATCCGCGCGGCAATCTCGGCCGGCGGCTCTTGCTCGTAATCGAGGATCGGATGCGTCAGCGCCGCTTCGTCGACCAAGGCAAAGGTGCAGCCATGGCCCGACACCATGACCCCTTCCACTCCATGACCGTCGACCGCATCGGCAACGGCGCTGAGCGCCCAACGGTGGAGCGCCGCCTCGTCGAGCACGCTGAAACCGTCTTGGCGCACCCATTTCGGCTGTGTCCGGCGCTCGTCGATGATCCGCCCGTCCTGGCCGAAGACGAACAGCTTCGAATTGGTCTTGCCGAAATCGAGGACAGCCACCTTCACTGGATGGCTCCCGAGGCTATCCGCACCATGACGCCGGCGTCTTCCAGCATGCGCGCATCGGCGTCGGAGAGGCCGTCGTCGGTGACCAGCGTGCCGATGCGGGAAAGCGGCAGCGCGACATTGCGCGCGTGGATCGACAGTTTGCGGCTGTCGGCCAGCACCACGATCTGGTCGGCGCAGAGGCTGAGATCGACGATCGAGCGTACCAGCAGCGGGTGCGATTCCATCACGCCTTCCTGGCCAAGGCCTTGCGCGCCGAGAAAGAATTTGGAGGCGTAGAAAGGCACGGCCTGGGTGAGCGAATGGATGATGCCGGGCTCGCGATGCAGGTCACCGCCGGCAACCGTCAGGCTGCAATGGCCGTGATCGCTGAGATAGGCCGCCAGCGGCATCGAGTTGGTGTAGAGGCGGATGTTGCGCTCGGCGAGCTTGACCCCGAGATGGAAGCAGGTCGAGCCGCCATGCACGATGACGGCGTCGCCGTCGCGCACCATGGTCGCCGCCAGCGCGGCGATCTGCCGCTTGGCCTCGACCGCAAGGTCACGGTTCTCGTCGTAGGGCCGGGCGTAGGCGACCCCGGCCTGGGAAGCGCCGTCGAGCGCCGAGATGCCGCCATAGACTTTCCGTGCTTCGCCGGCTTCGTCGATCCTGTCGATATCGCGCCTGACCGTCGCGGCCGAAACGCCAAGCCGTTCCTGCAGCTCGCGCACCGAAGCGAACGGACGGTCCCGCAGCAGTTCGACGATCTGACGCTGGCGGCCGGAGTCGCTCAATTCTTTCCTCCCGGATGCCATTTTCCATGGCAGTTGGTGCAACTTACTCAACATTAGCCAGATTGCAAGCGCGTTTTGATGATAGTATATCACTATTGACGCAGATCACTCGTATCTGCGATATCAGCGCCTATTCGACCCCGGCAACGGGATTTCGCGCAGGACACGGCCGAGCCGTTGGAGGAAAAGCGCCATGGCGACCCAAGCTGATGCGCAGGAACTGGCGGCCTTGCGGGCGCTTTCGGCCAGCATCGGGCAGAGCCCGCACCTGACCCAGGCGGCAGGCGGCAACACCTCGCTGAAAGCCGGCGACACACTGTGGATCAAGGCGTCCGGCACCTGGCTGAAGGACGCGCTCGTCGATGACATCATGGTGCCGGTGGCGATGGCGCCGCTGCTGAAAGCCGTCGAGCAGCGCGATCGCGCCGCCGACCTGCCGCAGGGTTTTACCATTGCAGCGCTCAACCCGCGCGGCCTGCGGCCGTCGATCGAGACCACGGTGCACGCCCTGATGCCGCAGCGCGTTGTTCTGCATGTCCATTGCGTCGACACCATCTCGCTTGCCGTGCAGGCCGATGGCGAGGCCGAGGTCGCCAGGCGGCTCGATGGCATCGAATGGGCCTATGTGCCCTATTTCCGGCCCGGCCTGCCGCTTGCACGCGGCATCGCCGAGAAACTGCGGCCTGGTGTCGACGTGCTGATCCTTGGCAATCACGGCCTGGTCGTCGCCGCCGAGACCGTCGCCGGGGCGGAGCTTCTGCTGCGCCGTATCAGGTCATTGCTGGCCCGGCCGGCGCG
>NZ_RZTC01000191.1:0-6680 GCF_004023165.1 Mesorhizobium sp. M7A.F.Ca.MR.176.00.0.0
CTGGCCAATCTCTCCCCTCGAGGGGGAAATGTCGCCGAAGGCGACAGAGGGGTCGGTACGACGGGACGCGACCTTCAGGCTTAAAAAGAGAATGCTAGCGCTCCATGCGAGACGACCCCCTCTGGCCTGCCGGCCATCTCCCCTCAAGGAGGGAGATCAGCAGCTTCGGCGCCGCGCGCCCTTATCAACCCCATCTCATACCCCAGCGAGGCCTCCCATGACCGACACCCGCGCCCGCAATATCCTGTCCCGCCAGTCCGAGCTCGAGAGCGAGCGCAGCCAGTATGAGGCTGTGTGGGAGCAGGTGGCGGAGTTCTGCGACCCCGATGCGCCCGATATCTGGAGCGGCCGCCGGACCGGCGGCCCGGACTCGCAGGCCGAGCGGCAGGAGCGGCGCGGCGCCCGCGTCTATGCCAACACCATCAACTCGGCCGCCAACCGGCTGGCCGCCGGGCTGGAAAGCCTGATCATCCCGCAGTCGGAAAAATGGCACGGGCTGTCGACCGCCGCGATGAACGACGAGGAGACCGATGAGGAAAAGGAATGGGCGGAGGCCTTGCGCGATTTCCTGTTTGCGCTGCGCTACTCCGCCAATTCGAATTTCGTGCCGGCCACCCAAGCCTGCCTCCGCAATGTCGTGCGCTATGGCCCGGCCTATCTCTATGCCGAGGAAGGGTTCGGCGCGACGCTGATCCGCTATGCCTCGATCCCCGTGGTCGAGGGCTATCTCAGCCGCAACCGCTGGGGCCAGGTCGACATTTTCCACCGCCGCTACGAGCGCACGGCGCGGCAGGCGGCGCAGCTGCTCGGGTATGACAGACTGCCGGCGCGGATCAAGGTTCTGGTCGACGATCCAGCCAAATGCGAGACGAAAATCTCGCTGATCCAGTGCATTGAGCCGCGCGACGAACGCAAGATGTATCGGCTGGGCGGCCAGTACCAATATCTCGACACGGCCTTCGCCTCCTACCACGTCATCGAGGACGAGGAGGAGATCGTGCGGGAAAGCGGTTTTCGCACGTTTCCGGTGTCGACCTTCAACTGGCGGCGCTACGAGGGCGACCCCTATGGCATCTCGCCTGCTATCGAAGCTCTGACGACCGTGCGCGAGGAGAACGCGGTGCGCCGCTCGGGGCTTCGTGCCTTGCAGCAGATCACCGACCCGGCCACCGCCTCGAAGGCGCGGCTCGACTATGTGCCGGTGCTCAATCCGGGCGAGAATTATCCGGGCCTGATCGACGACAATGGCAGGCCGCTGATCGCACCGATCTCGACCGGGCAGAACCCGACCTATGCCTTCAACTACGCGCAGAGCCGCGCCGACGAGATCCGCGACATGATGTTCGTCAATTTGTTCCAGACGCTGGTGCAGAACCCGCAGATGACGGCGACTGAAGCGCTGATCAGGCAAGAGGAGAAGGGCGCGCTGCTCGGGCCGTCCGGCTCGATCATCCAGGCGGGCTTTGCCAGCAATCTCGACCGCGAGCTCGGCATTCTCGAGGACAAGGGGCTCTATGAGGAGGACAGCCGCTTCGTGCCACCGGAGAGCCTGGCCGGCAAGGCGGTGCGGCCGACCTTCACCGGCCCACTCGACGTGCTCAGGCGCTCGGCCGAGGCGCGCGACACCATCCAGGTGGTGACGACGGCCATGCAGATGGCGCAGTTCGATCCAGGCGTGATGGACAATATCGACAGCGACGAGGCGATCAAGATCGTGCAGAGCGCCGGCCGCAGCCCGCAGCGCATCTTTCGCCGCAAGGAGGAGGTGGACGAGTTACGCGATGCCCGCGCCAAGGCCAGCCAGGCGCAGGCCGGCATGGCGGCGATCGCCACGGCCGGCAAGGCCGCCAAGGACGCTGTGCCGGCGGCGGTGCAGGCACGCGACAGCGGCTTGCTCGACGGGTTGCAGGATATGCTGGGCGGCGGTGGTCAGAGTGGGCAGCCCGTCGGTCCGACGGGTAACGGCGCATGAGCCGGAAACGCTTCGCTCATTCCGGCCAGGCCGGCAGTCCTGCCAGGGCGCGGGACGCGCTGGCCAAGGCCTATCTCCGGGTGTTTTCCGGCGAGGACGGCGAGATGGTGCTCGCCGATCTCGCGGCGACGACCGGCTATTACCGGCGTCCGTCCTATGGCGAGTGGATGGCGCGTACCCGGACGCCGAACGGGTTTGAGCTACACAGCGCCTTGAGCAATGCGCGCGCCGAGGTGGTGCAGCATATCATGGGGTTCCTGACGCTGGACGATGCTCAGCTTGCGGCGCTGGAGAAGGCGGCGCGGGCGGAGGGGTAGCGGAGCCCTGAAGCTGCCGATCTCCCCCACGAGGGGGGAGATTGGCTGTTTCGGCGCCGGCGCCTCAGGTCCACCGACCCACCAGGGCAGCACCGCTCCAGGATTTTCCAGAAAAGTCGAACCGACAAAACCCGTGAACGCGACAGCCAGCGTGCGGCCCGGCCCTGCCGTGATCGCCCGCGCCGCACGCCCTTTTGTTCAAAGCCAGTTGGGCAGGAAACAGCCAATGGTCAGCATTATTCCTCTCTCCATTGCCCAGCGCCGGCTCGATACCGGCAATGCGGCGCAATATCCCCAGGGATCGCCGATCGGCGGCGCCATGCAGGGGCTTGGCGACCAGTTTTCCGCTGTCGCCGAGCGCTATCAGCAGATGAAGGACCAGCAAGAGGCGTTCGACGCCGAGCTGGAACGGCGCCGGTTCAACGGCCGGATCGCGCAAGCGGAAGACGAGGTGGCGGCGAATGTGCCGCCCGACGGCGCCCCCCGCATGAGGCCATGTATGGCCAGGTCGACCCGCGTAGCGGCCAGGTGGTCAAATCAGGCCTGTTCGACACGCTGTTCGACGATGCCTTGCCTGGCATGCCCGAGAGCCAGCGCGCCAACTTCGCTGGGCAGAAGGAGGCGATGCGGGTGGTTGGCGCGCGGCGCATGGCGCAGCGGCAGCTCCAGCAGCGCAAGGACTACGAGCAGGTCGAAACGACCACGGTGCTCCAAGCCATCACCACCGCAATAGGCAAGGCCGACCCCGACGACACCGTCAGCTTCGAAACGGCCAGGCAGGACGGACTCGACCTGATCTCCAAGAGGGGCCTCGACCCGCAGATCAGGCAGCAGGTGGTGAAGGACTGGGTCAGCACCGCCGCCAAGGCGCGGTTCGAGGCGCTGATCGCCAGGGACCCGAAGCGCGCGCTGGAGATGTTTGGCGTCGGGACGCCGACCTCCGGCAGAGAGGCCCCCGGCGATGCCATCCAAGCGGCAGGCAGCTTTGGGAAAGGCGACCGCATTGGAAAGCGAACGTCCGATCCGGTGCCCGATCCGATCGTGACCAAGCCGGCAGCCTACCCTCTCGCCAACCTATCTCCAAACGACATTCGGCGACTGATTGACCAGGCGCACGCCGCGAACACGGCCCAACTGATCGAGGCGCGCACCAACATCACCCTCGCTTCGCAGAACGCTCCGGACGCAATCGCCAACACAGGCAGCTATGCCGGCAATATGCCCAGCCCCGGGGACTTCGCCGCCGTCTATGGCACTGAGGAGGGCGGCGAACAGTACAGGGACTTCAGCCTAAAGCTGGATGTCGGCCGCCAAACCTTCGACATGCGAACGATGTCCAACCAGGCCATCCACGCAGCACTGAGCGATGCGGAGCCTGGGCCGGGAAGTTCGCTGGAAGAGCAGGAGCGTTACAGCGCGCTCAATGAGGCAGCTTCGCGCAACCTGAAGGCAAGGACCGCCGATCCTGGCGGCTACGTCCGCCAGATATTCCCTGACATTGAGTTGGCCTGGAACGATGCGTCAAAAAACGCGGATTATCAGGGTGCAATCATTCGATCCGTGGCGGCACAGCAGCAACTTGGCATTGAGGATGTTCAGCCGCTGCCGGACTCCATAGCCAAGAGAGCGGTTATGTCGTTCGCAAATCATAATGCCAAGGTCAGCGACTCATATACGGGCAATCGCGATCTTTTTGGCGGGATATCGGATCCTACCCTTCGTTTGAAGCTGGTGATTCAACTGATATATGCGGGTGTGTTGCTTAGTTTAAATATAAATCAATAAAGTTCCTATTTTTCATCGTTGACTTCTATATCGAGTCTCGCAAGTCCGTTCGGGACGATATAGACCAAGTTACTTTCGGTTGTATTGTATATCATGAATGTATGTTTCACTCCCGTCTTGTAAAAATCTATGTTCGGTTTCCAGTTTGAGAAAGAGCAGCATCCCATCGGAGAAAATTCTTCTCCGATGTAATCGATATATATCGAGTAGGATTCTTCGTCGGCGGTTAACTCGATGGAGAATTTTCCCGCCAGGTCAATGTCGCACTTCCTATCCTTCTGGCATTCATATGTACCTTCGTATTTCTTTCCGTGCTTTGTAGCTATCTCTATATGCGCAGTGTATTTTTCTTCTTTTATTTGATCGTATCCAAAGTACTGAACTCCAAAAATATTCGATAGCGCAGAAGCGTATACGATGATCTGTATTGGTGTGATCATGTCTTAATCCATATACTTTTGATATTCGAGTGTTTTTACGGAGAATTCTATGGTCGAGAGAAAGCCGCTTCCTCCCATCGTCACGAAGGGGACCTCCATTAGTCCAGAAGACGCGCGGCGCTTTGCGGTCGATCTTCTGGACAATTATCTCTTGGGTCCAAATTCTTTCTACCTGGAGGGTCCTTGGAAAGATCCGTACAGCCCGCACAAAACCGTGCTCAACGGAATCTATGATCCCGATCATCGTACGAAGAAGGGTACGCTATACTACAAGCTTTCCGAGCTTCAATCCAGGATTGGTGACTCTGAATCCAAGCCATATGTGGCGTCCTTGATGGATGGCTTGGAGAAAGTCAGAAAAGCGTTCGGGAATCGAATGGATTATGAAGAAGAGACGGAGCCATTCGAGAATTCTCCAGAGATTGATCCAGAAAGTTATGTCTCAAAGAATTTTGACCGCAACATGGTAATCGATCCCTACCGGTTTTCTAGATATTCGGGATCGGATTCCCCGGAAGCCGGTTCAATTGCCTATGCGTCGGCCAAGGCCATAGCTCAAAATTCCGGTGACTCTACGGCAAGCAATTCACTTTTATCGGTCGCACCCCTGCGTTTCAAAAGTTCCGCCCCGGAAATTCAGTATCAACCTGCCTGAGGATTACTATCCCGCCGAGCGATGAACAGATACATTCTGAAAGTAGATGGGAAGGCTGGTCGCGACGATTTCGGGATCGCGATACCCTTCCGCCTCGTCATTCGAAACGCATTCTCAATCTGCTAGAGTCGTTGGGAATACCGTTCGCTGTGGTCGAGCCTTACGAACAGTAACGGGAACACGCTGTCGCAACGTTGCCCGGGGTGTCGCCAAGCTGGAACACCCCTGATCCGGCCGCTGCGCGGCCACCTTCTCCCCGGGGGGAGAAGGGAAGATCAGCGCCTCAATAGTCGCCGTTATAATACCGGTCGTCGCAGGGCGCGGTGTAGATGCGGCCGCTGCGGTCCTGGTAGCGGCACATCTGTTCGCCGCGGCGCTGCGGTGTGGTGGAACTGCCGACGACCGCGCCGAGCAGGGCGCCGGCGCCGGCGCCGATGAGCGTGCTTTCGGTGTTGCCGCCGATGGCCTGGCCGACGAGGGCGCCGCCGGCGCCGCCGATCAGCGCGCCGGTTCCGGCCCGCTGCTGGCCTTCGGTCTGTGCGCAGCCTGCGAGTGCTGCAGTCATCAGCACGGCGGCGATGGCTTTGTGAAAGTTCATGTGCGGTCTCCCTTGAAGGCCTGAAATCCCTATGGCTGGCCACGTGCGGTCGCATTGCGGCGGAACGGGGGCACGAGGCCTCACGATATAAGACATGGTTTCTCGGGCGTTGATAGACCGGCGGCCGAAAACATCTCTTTCGAACAAGGCGCTAGCGGTGCTCCTTGTCAAAATGATTCAGCCTTCGACGGCTCGCCCCGATGGGGCTTGATTGGTCGCGCTGCCCGAATTGCCACTGAAAAATGGAGAAATGCCATGACCCGAGGTCTTCCCCGGACGCTTGCCCGTCCCGCCGCCCGCGAGGCCGGCCTTGCCCCGCCCAGGCCCGGCCTGAAAGCCGTCACCACAGGGCAGGGCGGAGCGTACCGCACCGTGTTCACCTTCGCCGGCATGCAGGTGCCGGTCACCGACGCGCTGGCCTATGCCGCCCAGAAGATCTTCGACTTCACTGAGGGCAAGGTGCGCATCAAGGGCGGCACGGCGCGGCTGCAGTTCGCTGTGCTCGGCACCCGCGCGACGACCATCAACGACAATGCGGCGCTGACCTGGTCTCTGGGTTCGGCGGCTGCATCGAGCGCGACGCTGGTCTCGACCATGGTCAACGTGCTGGCCTCGACCGCGCGTACACTCGACGGCACTGGCGCCGCGCTGTCCACCGCCTCGGCCACCGACATCGCCGCCGCCGCGACGCTGGATGGGACGACGACGCCGGTCGACCTCTATCTCAACCTGGCGTTCGCCACCGGGACGGATATCGACGCCGACGGGACGATTGCCGTGACGGGCACGATCACGCTGCTTTGGGAGAACTGGGGGGATAACTAGCCGCTAATCTCCCTCCTTGAGGGGGAGATGTCGCCGAAGGCGACAGAGGGGGTCGTCTCGCGCAGAGCGCTAACCTTCATCTGCATCT
>NZ_RZTC01000192.1:0-6398 GCF_004023165.1 Mesorhizobium sp. M7A.F.Ca.MR.176.00.0.0
GCCGAGCACAGCGACCCCGCCAATCAGCAGAACGGCTGCCGTGCCGCAAATGGCGTAGAACCGTCTGGCTAAGAATCTCTCCAGCCCGTCGCGCTTTTCGGCCAGCCACGCGGTGGCTGAAAGCGAGGGATATTGCTGTGCGACCTCGGCCGCCATCACCAGCGGAATCAGCAGGAAGAACAGGTACATGAAGCGCACATGGGCGAGATAGACATGCAAGGTGAAGACGACGAACAACGCCTTGGCCCAGCCAATTCGCAATCGGGACACCAATAGCCCGAAAAGCGCCAGCAGCATCACCGCTTCCTGGACAGGACTGTCCGGCGGATTGAACGGTTTCCATTCCATGATCAGCGACACTGCCTCGTTGCCGTAAGCCACGGCGAGCGTCGCCAGGATGGCCTGGACGCCGTACGGGTGGAACAGGCTGACCAGCGGGCAAAGCAGGCCGAACGCGATCCACTTCGCCAGCAGGGCCGGTTTTGACAGGCCCGTGCGCGCCAGCAGATCGAGACCGGCGAAAGCCGCGATGACGAAGCTCAAGGTGAAGGTGGCGTGCAGGTTCGCCCACAATACGACCAGCACAAGCAGCCACCAGGGCGGCGCCCGTTCTTCCCTTGCCGCACCGAAGAGCACCGCCGTCCAGATGACGATGATCGGGAAGGTGAAAACATGCGGACGCGCCGTGAAGATCGGGTTGATCAGGAACACCGCCGCGAAGGCCAGTGTAATCGCCAGGATCGGTTTCAGCCATGCGCTGAGAAACCACCCCATGAGGAAAACCGTCAGGGAGATCGAGGCGATGATCGCGGTGACGACCCCGTTCCAGCCGCCCGCCCGGTAGGCAAGAGCCAGCAGGACCTGCCCCAGCCATTCCTTGGCAATCCAGGGCTGGCCGGCAAACGTGTAGGAGTAAGAATCGACCGTCGGAAATGTCCGGTTTGTCAGGAAATCGAGACCGACTTTCACTTGCCACCAGCTGTCGGGATCCTGCAGGGTGGCGCCTGCCTGGGCAGCCAACGCACCCGCCATCGCCAAGGCCGCGAGCAGGCAGAAGATCAGCCTGTTCCGCTCGTTGTATGTCGCGGCCGCCACGCTGGCCTGAGCGTCGTTCATGATGCGCCGCCTCTGATCGGTTCCGGTGACAGTTGGGTTCAAGGTGTTGGACTGGCGGGCTGCCGCCGAGGCTTGTCGGCCACCCGAACTGTGCGGTTGGTGCTGTCGTCCCCACGTCCCACAAACACTAAGCGGGCCGAGCCAAGATAGAAAACCACCGAATAGACGCAGATTCCCGCGAGGTGGACCAGCGGGTTTTCGACGATGCCTGCCGAACGGGCGGCGATCACGACGGCCAGATTGATGCTGTAGGCGACCAGAAAGACACCCCCGTAGCGCAGCGCGGTTCCGGGCTGGAAGCCATCGGCTCTGCTGAAGGTCCATTGGCGGTTGAGGAAGAAGCCGAGGACAAGGCCGGCGGCATAACCCGTGGCGTTGGCAAGGATGTCGCCCAGACCAAGCGCAAGCCCGGCCAGGATGACCGCGTATCCCAGCGCCGTGTTCAACAGACCGACGGCGCCAAATCGCAGCATCCTCGGGAAGTCAAACGGCAGGCTTGACCACATGCGCAAAATATTGGGCTCCGACAGGTACCTTGGTGAGGAAGCGCTCGAACGGCCTCAGTCTCGCAAGCATCCGAGGAAAGAAAATCCGGTAGACGATCCTCGTGTTGGCAAGGCCCGCCTCGGCCATGCGCCTGCGCATCTCGTGCGAATTTATCAAAACCGCGTTTTCGTCGAAGGCACAGTTTCTCACCGCGTGCGTGGTCAGCGGGTTCCAGGGATTGTGTTCGAAGACGAAGAAGCTGCCGCCATCGGCCAGCACCCTGCCGATCTCGGCGAACAGTCCGATCTGCAGGTCCTCGGGAATATGGTGGAAGACGCAGGCCGCGAAGGCCAGGTCGAAGCTGCCGTCGGCAAAAGGAATTGTCTTGCCGTCGAAATGCGTGAAGGCGGCCTGGCCGGGAAAGCGCTTGCTGGCGATGTCGAGCGATTCCCGCGAAGGATCGAGCAAGGTGATCTCCGCGTCGGGAAACGCGTTGCGCATATGGCCGAGCGAATTGCCGACGCCGGCGCCGAAATCCAGTATTCGTCGCGGTTTGACACCGGCCCGCCGCAGCGTCGCGGCGACGTCGTCGATCTTGTACCTGGCGAAGAAATCCGGGTTTTCGCCGCTCAGCCTTATGCTTGCGGCATGCTGCTCCTGATATTCCCGCGCAAACTGGTCGAACTCCGCCTCAAGCACGTGCGGCCCTCTTTGCCATCTCCTGCAGGCGATGGACCGGCAATTCGCCGTCCTCCACTGCCTGGCTGCGCGAAACGATCTCGTTGACGAAGTAGAGCGGCCGCCGCTTTGTCTCCATGTACATGCGCCCGAGATACTCGCCGAAGATTCCGAGCACCATAAGCTGGACGCTGCCGAGGATCAGCACGATCGCGGCAAGGCTGGTCCAGCCGGGCAACACGTTTCCGACCGACCATTCGAGCAGCGTGTAGCCGAGCACGACCAGCCCCAGAAGCCCGAACATCATTCCGAGCAAAGAGGCGAACCGCAAAGGGACGATGGAGAAGCTGGTCATCGCGTCGACCGCCAGGAGAACCATTTTCTTCAGCGGATAGTGGGTGGTGCCGGCAAAGCGGCGGTGCCGCTCATAGGGGAAAGCCACCTGTTTCAGCCCGATCCAGCTCACCATGCCGCGAATGAACCTGTAACGCTCTGGCATCGCGTTCAGATGGTCGAGCGCGCGACGGTTCATCAGCCGGAAATCTCCGGTATTGGGGGCTATGTCGACGTCGACCATCCGGCGCAGCAAGCGATAGAACATGGACGCGGAGGCGAGCTTGAACCAGCTTTCGCCATCGCGCGTCAGCCTCTGGCCGTAGACCACATCGAAGCCTTCGTTCATCTTCGTCATCATCGCGCCGAGCAGTTCAGGCGGATCCTGCAGGTCGGCATCGAGAATGAGAATGCGCTGGCCGCGACAGAATTCGAGCCCGGCGCTCAACGCGATCTGGTGGCCGTAATTGCGGGCAAGGTCGATGGCGACGACATGGTCGTCCTTTTCGGCCAGCTGGAGAATGGCCTCGCGCGTGCCGTCGGTCGCGCCATCGATGACAAGGACGATCTCGTAGGAAGGGCCTTGTTCAAGGCATGCGGCCGTTACCCGCCGATGCAGTTCGGCCACGCCATCCAGCTCGTTGTAGCATGGGATGACCACCGACAGCATGACGCCGCGTCGCGCGGTGTTTCTCTCCGTCTCCACCAAAGCCTTGCTCCCGCTATTCGATTGGGAATAGCGGCAATTGGTTAGAAAACAGATAAGCCAGCGGGATCGCTGCGGCAGTAGCCGGCAGTCTGCCATGCGCCTGGGCTCAGCTTGCGGCCACACTATGCTCGGTGTCTCGCTATCCCGCAAAACTCCCGGCTTGAAGCGGACAAGCCAAGTGCGTATGTCTGGCTGACGCCCTCTAGCCTGGGTACCTCAATCTGGAGACGGGCCTTGTCCGCATTGACGCGCTTTCTTGGCGACTCGCCGCTCAAGGTGATCCTGAAACTGCTGGTCGTGTCTTTCCTCGTCGGCCTGGTCATGAACGCCTTCGGCTGGTCGCCGATGGATGTGCTCTATGGCATCCGCAAGTTCTTCATGGACCTGTGGAATCTCGGCTTCCACGCCATCGACCGTTTCCTCGGCTATATCCTGCTGGGCGCGGCTATCGTCGTGCCGGCCTTCATCCTGTTGAGGCTCGCCAACTACCGGAAGTAGAGCGTGATCCCGAACCGCAGGTCCGCGTCAGCGAACCCTGGCACCCGGTTTTTGGACAAGATCGTGCTATCGGGCGTGGCCCGAGGCCACCTCGAACAGGATGGCGTGGCGCGCGGCAAGCGTGGGCACGTCAGTTGAATAGCCACCGCCGATGACGCCACACACCGGAACGCCCCGCGTGCGAAAGTGGCTGATCACCATGTCGTCGCGGGCGCGCAGGCCGTCATCCGATAGCGACAGCCTGCCAAGCCGGTCCTCGGCATGGACGTCGACGCCGGCATTGTAGAACACAATGTCCCAATGGGCTTGGGCGGAGAGCTCCGGCAGGATGGCGGCGAGCCTCTCGAGATAGGCAGCGTCACCCGTGCCGTCGGGCAGTGCGACATCGAGGTCGGAGGCGATCTTGCGCACGGGGTAGTTGCGGTCGCCATGCATGGAAAAGGTGAAGACGCGCGGATCATCAGCGAGAATATCCGCCGTGCCGTCACCCTGATGCACGTCAAGGTCGACGATCAGGATGTTTTGTGCCGCGCCTTCGGCGAGCAGGACCAGCGCGGCGACGGCGACATCGTTGAAGGTGCAGAAGCCCGCTCCTTGCGCGCGCCGCGCATGATGGCTGCCGCCGGCGGTGTTGCAGGCAATGCCGTGGCGCAAGGCCAGCCGCGCCGCCAGCACGGTGCCGCCGGTGGCAAGCTGCGCGCGCAGCGAGACGCGGGGTCCGATCGGAAAACCGATCTCGCGCTCGATCTTCTCGGGCACGCAGCAGTTGACGACTTGGTCGACATAGTCCGCCGTATGGGCAAGCTCCAGCCATGACGCCGGTGCCGGTTCGGCGGTGCTGAGCGCGTTGGGGCCTGCGAGGCCGCGTGTACGCAGCGCCCCCATCAGCAAGGGATATTTGCTCATCGGAAAGCGATGGTTGACGGCGAAGCCGGCGTCGTAGTCGGGATGATGGACGATCTGCAGGGGCATGAACTGGATCCGGCGGCTCGCGCCAGGCCGGGGATTTCGGTTGGCCGTCACGGGAAGAGTGATTGCGCGGTGGCTGGAAAATGGGGCACATCGGCAGTTCGATCAAGCCGCAATCAGCAAGGCAGCAATCCTTGGACCAGGGTGCAACCCCAGCCGACGCCAGATCCCCAATCAACCCCGGATCATTTGTCGTCACCAATCGCTCCGTGCTCGCCATCGCCGTGCCGATGACGCTTGCCTATCTGACGACGCCGATGCTCGGCCTGGTCGACACGGCTGTCGTCGGCCAGTTCGGCGATGCCGCCTTGCTTGGCGGCTTGGCGGCCGGCGCATTGATCTTCGACGTCGTCTTCACCTCTTTCAATTTCCTGCGCTCGGGCACCACCGGCCTTGTCGCACAGGCGTTTGGGCGTGGCGATGCCCTGGAGGAACAGGCGGTGTTCTGGCGCGCCGTGCTGATCGCTGTCGTCGCCGGCATCGTGCTCGCTGCCCTTGCGCCGCTGGTCGCCATCGCCGGGCAAAAGTTCATGGGCGCCGAACCGCGCGTCAGCGAGCCGATGGGCGTCTACATCAGGATCAGGCTGCTCGCGGCGCCGTTCTCGCTGATCAACTACGCCATCCTCGGCTATGTGCTGGGGCGCGGCGAGGGCGGGCTTGGGCTGATGCTGCAATTGGTGCTGAACGGCATCAACATCGCGCTCTGCTTCGTGCTTGGGTTGGAACTTGGCTGGGGTGTCGCCGGCGTTGCCTGGGCGACCGTCACCGGTGAGTTCCTGGCCATGCTGCTCGGCCTGGCGATCGTGATCCGCCGGTTCCGGGCCGCCCCGTCCTTGCCGCGCCACCGCCTGCTCGACATGGCCGCCTTCCTGCGCATGATGTCGCTCAACCGCGACATCATGATCCGCTCGTTCTCGCTGCTCGCCGCCTTCGCATTGTTCACCCGCCAGGGCGCGCAGTTCGGCACGGTGACGCTGGCCGCCAACGCCGTGCTGATGAACTTCTTCCTCGTCGCCGGCTATTTCCTCGACGGCTTTGCCACCGCCGCCGAACAGCTGGCGGGCCGTGCCGTCGGCGCACGTGCCGCCGCACCGTTCCGCCAGGCCGTGCGGCTGACGCTGTTTTGGGGTTTCGGACTGGCGGGAGCCGCGACGCTGGTAATGCTGTCTGGTGGCGCCAATCTGGTCGCTCTCGTGACGACATCGGAGGAAGTCCGTTCGGTGGCCGACATCTACCTGCCATGGGCGGCATTCACGGCGCTGAGCGGTGTGCTGGCGTTCCAGATGGATGGCGTCTTCATCGGCGCGACCTGGTCCCGCGACATGCGCAACATGATGCTGCTGTCGTTCCTGGTTTTCGCGGCCGCGCTGCTGACCCTTGCGCCCGCCTTCGGCAACAATGGACTGTGGGCGGCGCTGCACGTCTTCCTGCTGGTGCGAGGCTTCAGCCTGCTGACGATCCTGCGGCTCAGGGTGCGGACGGCGTTTTAGACGGTGCCCTCCGGGAGGCCCTGCGCCGTCCAGGCAGCGAACGGCACCTGTTCGCGATAGGAATTTTTTCTTGACTCGGTGATCTCAGCTATGGTACATTTTTGGCCATGGTGCTGATT
>NZ_RZTC01000193.1:0-6338 GCF_004023165.1 Mesorhizobium sp. M7A.F.Ca.MR.176.00.0.0
GATCATGCCCGACTGGGTTCGCAAAGCGCGGAACCGATCCAGCGAAAACAGCGGCGTGCCTGCGTCGAGGCCGCGTTCCTTGCGCAGTTGGACAAGCACCTGCTCCTGGCTGATCTTGTTTTCCTGCAGCTTCATGCGCCGGTTGATGGCGGTGCGCTTGTCGCTGCGGCCGGCATAAAGCAGGTAGCAGGCCTCGGCGATCAGGATGCCGGTCAGCGCGGCCGCGGCATAAACGACATAGATAGCGCTCATTCCATCGAACACTTGGCTACTCCTGCGGCCGGCCGGGTTCGAAATATCGTCCGGGAAACTCGATGCCCATGGCACGCAGATCCTCAAGGAAGCGCGGCCGGATGCCGGTCGCCTCGTAGTGGCCCAGAATCCTGCCGTCGGCCTCCATGCCGGTACGCACGAAGCGGAAGATCTCCTGCATCTGGATGACATCTCCTTCCATGCCGGTCACCTCGGCGACACTGGTCACCTTGCGCTTGCCGTCGGACAGGCGCGTCAGCTGAACGATCAGGTCGAGCGCGCTGGCGATTTGGCTGCGGATCGACTGCACCGTCATCGGCATGCCGGTCATGCCGAGCATCTGCTCGAGCCGCGAAATGGCGTCGCGCGGCGTGTTGGCATGGATGGTCGCCATCGACCCTTCGTGGCCGGTGTTCATTGCCTGCAGCATGTCGAAAGCCTCCTCGCCCCGGCACTCGCCGAGGATGACGCGGTCGGGGCGCATGCGCAGTGCGTTCTTGACCAGGTCGCGCTGCTTCAGCTCGCCATGGCCTTCGATGTTAGCCGGACGTGTTTCCATACGCGCGACATGCGGCTGCTGCAGTTGGAGCTCGGCCGCGTCCTCGATGGTGATCAGCCGCTCGTCCTCGGGAATGAAGGCCGACAGCGCATTGAGCATGGTCGTTTTGCCGGTGCCGGTACCGCCCGAAATGATCGTCGTCTTGCGGGCATGCACGGCCGCCGCCAGCACTTCGGCCATGTTCTGGGTGATGGCGCCGAATTCGACCAGTTTGTGCAGGCCGAGCTTGTTCTTGGAGAATTTTCGGATCGACACCAGCGGCCCATCGACCGCAACCGGGCGGATGGCAGCGTTGAAGCGCGAGCCGTCCAGCATGCGGGCATCGACCATCGGCTGCGATTCGTCGACGCGGCGACCAACCGCGGCGACGATCTTGTTGACGATGCGCAGGAGATGCGCCTCGTCCTTGAACGGAATGTGGACCGGCTGCAGCTTGCCCTTCTTTTCGACAAAGCAGTTCATGTGGCCGTTGATCAGGATATCGTTGATGTCCGGGTCCTTGAGCAGCGGCTCGAGCGGACCGAGGCCGACCATCTCGTCGACGATGTCGTCGACCAGCGCGTCAAGCTCGACGGTGTTGATCGCCATCCGCTCCTGCTTGGTCTTTTCCGACACGAAATCATGCACTTGCCGGCGCATCTCATCCTTCGGCAAACGCTCCAGCGCGACAAGATTGATCTCTTCGAGCAGCAGCCGGTGGATACGCACGCGCGCATCGAGCACCTTGTTGGCATTCTTTGCCGGCGCTGTGTCCGGCTTTGCCGGCAAAGCCTTTCGGCTGGTCGGAATGACGACGGCATGATGGGCGACCGGCGTCGTCTCAGGCACGCGCTGCGGAAGCGCATCGCGGTTCTGCAGGGCGGAGAAGCGGCTGGTCATCCGGCTTTCCTCTTCAGCAATCCACGGCCCATGCCAAACAGCGAGCGCGATTTCGCCCGGGTTGGGACCGCCTCCTCCGGCAGGATGATCTTCTTCAGATCGTTGACGACATTGGCGTTTGGATCGATCTCGTGCAACGGCACGCCGCGATCGACCGCCTCGCGCACCAGCCGATAGTTGTTGGCGATACCGCCGACGAAATGCTCGCCGAGAATTTCCTGGACGTCCGCCTGCTTGATGCCGTTGTCGAACATCTTCTGTTCGAAACGGTTGACGATGACGTTCGGCTTCACTTCCTTGCCGGCAGTCTCGTAGACCGCCTGGATCAGCCGCTGGGTGTGGCGCAGGCACGGCACCGTCATTTCCGCGACGATGTAGAGCTTGTTGGAACCGAGCAGCACGGTTTCCGTCCATGGAAACCAGGTGCGTGGCATGTCGATGACGACATTGTCGAAATAGGCCGAAACGAGGTCCAGCATGCGCACCACGACATCGGTCTTGAACGAGCGCATCTCTGCTGGATGCGCCGGTGCCGCCAGCACGCACAGCCCGCTGGCATGCTTGGACAGCATCACGTCGAGCAGTTGCCGGTCGAGACGCTCGGGCTGGTTCTCGATCTCGGTGATGTCGAAACGCGGTTCGAGGTCGAGATATTCGGCACAGGCGCCCTGCTGGAAATTGAGATCGACGACGCAGGTCGACGCGCCGCGCGTCACCGAGTGATGCAGCTGGAAAGCGGTCTGCAGCGCCAGCGTGGTGGTGCCGACGCCGCCCGCGGCAGGCATGAAGGTGTAGATCTGCGATTCGGTGTTTTCCTCGCGCCCGGGTCCCTGCAGCGCCCGCACGACGGAGCGCACCAGATCGGCCGTGGTGATCGGCTTGACCAGGAAATCCGCGACCTTGAGCTGCACGAGAATACGCACCGCGGCGGCGTTGAACTCCTGGGTGACGACGACGACCGGAACCTTGTCCTCCAGCCGGCGCATAATGCGCTGCAGCGACTCGACCTCCTCCAGCCTTGCCGCATCCATGTCGACGATGATGGCGCCGAAGTCGGCTTCCTGGATCTCGCCGCGCAACTCGGTGACGTTCTTCTCCACCGTCGAGAGCTGTATGATCTCGGAGGCGGAAAATGCGGTGCGCGTGTCCTGCGCAAATGTCCTGTCGGTCGATACGAGCAGGATCTTCCTGGTCTTGATGCCGTTTGCCATTCTGTCAGCCTGTCAGGTCGATCGACCGTTGGATCAGTTGCCCGTGGGATCAATTGGTCGTGCTGGACTGCGACGCCTTGGCACCGGCCGCCTGATCGGGTGTGACAGCCGCGGCACTGCCTCGTTGGGCCGGCACCAGGAGCCTGGTGTTCTGGACCCCGTATTTCCAGGGATCGACCATCTGCATGACGGTGTTGGCGGCCTGCGCATTTCCGGCGCCGGCCGTCGGCCCTTCGCTGCGCACATAGTCGTCGCTGGTGCAGCCGGCGGCAAAGCCGGTCAGCAGCAAGGCGACGCTCGATCCAAAGACCAGACGCATGGCTTCAATCCTTCGGCAGGTCGAGGAAATGCCCAGCCGAAGCGGCCGCTGCAGGTTGAGTGACGCGGCCGTCTGCCCGCGCCACGGTGCGACCGGCATCGGAATCCTTCACTTCCTCGGTGTTGTTGAGAAAATAGTCGGCGTTGCTGGCCGGCTGCGTGCCATCGGTCGGCTCGACGAGCTTCTTCGACGGATCGACCGGCTTGACCAGATAGGGCGTCACGATGATGACGAGGTCGGTCTCGCGCCGCTGATAGGATTTCGAGGAAAACAGCGCCCCAAGCACCGGCATCTTGCCGAGGCCGGGAATGCGCGACGTGGTGATGTCGTTTTGCGACTGCAGCAGTCCAGCGATCATGAAGCTCTGGCCGTTCTTCAGGTCGACCGACGTCCTGGCACGGCGCACGATGAAGCCGGGAACCGAGATGGTGCCGATATTGTAGGAGGCCGATGCGTCGATCGAGGAGACTTCCGGCGCGATGTCCAGACTGACCAGCCCATCCTTGAGGACGGTCGGCGTGAAATCCAGGCTGACGCCGTATTTCTTGTAGCTGACCGAGATCTTGCCGTCGTCCTCGGAGACCGGGATCGGGAATTCGCCGCCGGCGAGGAAGCTCGCCGTCTGGCCGGACCGGGCGATCAGGTTCGGCTCGGCCAGCCGCCGCGCCAGGCCGCGCTCTTCTAGCGCCTTGATGGCAATATCGATCGACACGCCGTTCGACAAAAGCCTGCCGATGATCTCGCCGGTGCCGGCGGCCGGCACTGTACCCGGATCGATCGAGACGTCGCGGCCACCGAGGCCGTAGGCAAAATTGGCAGCGTATTTGGCGCCCAGATCCTGACCCGCCTGGCGGTTGATCTCGACAAAGCGGACATTGAGCTGGACCTGCTGCGACGATGAGATGTTGACCGAGTTGATGACCTCCTCGGTGCCGGAAAAGCGCGTTGCGATCTTGTTTGCCTTTTCGGCGGCGACCGCGTCATCCGCCTCGCCCGACAGCACGACCCGGCCATTGGCCGATCCGACCTTGATCCTGGCATCCGGCACGCTGGCCCGAATGGTGCTGGCCAGCTGGTCTGTGTCGAGCGTCACCTCGATGTCGACGGTGCCGACAAGCTGCTTCTTCTCATCGAACAGCGCAATGCCGGTAGTGCCGAGATTGTTGCCGAGCACGTAGAAGGATTTGTCGGTCAGCGGATTGACGTTGGCGATCTCCGGGTCGCCGATGACGATCTGGTAGAAGGCGGCACTGGTCATGATCGTCTTCGGCTTGCCCTTGGCAACCTTGATCGACGCATTCTTGGTCGACGACACATAGACGATGTCGTTGTCAGCTCTCGCCGAGGCGCCGAAAGCCAGCATCGCGGCAGCAGCCAGCGAAGACGCGACAGCCACCGCACGCAAAATGCGCAACCGCCCCATGACCCGATATGTGAACAGCCCGAACATTGTCCCGTCCCTCACCCAGTCCCCACTGGCTTATTTCTGGTCCCGCGAAGGAACCTGGTATTCCTCGGCCTTCGTGCCGCGCGTTACGATGACCGTCTTGAACTTCGGTTTCTCCGGCTCCTTGGTGACGGCGTCGAACACCGAGCCGGCCGCGGCCTGCACATCCGAGGCGACCGATCCGCCGAAGGAGGAGATGGTGGTGACGCCGTTCTTGCCGTCACCGCCTTCGCTGGCGGACCGAAGCGACAGGGACAAGGTGCCGACGGTGCGGGCCAGCGCCACTTTCTGCGCGCCGTCTGTCGTCACTTCGATAGTCACCGAATTGGAAATCTGCGGCGTCGTCTGGCGCTCGTCGGCGCCCTGCCCGACGCTCAGCACCTTGGCATCGGCGACGACGATCTCGGAGGTGATGGTCGAACCGGCGGCCCCTTGCGCATTCTTGGCCACTTCCTGAATTTCGCCGGCATCGCGCGTCAGCACCACGTCCACGCGGTCACCGGGTGTGACGAAGCCGCCTACACCGGCGATCTCATCGGTGCGGATGGTGACCGCCCGCATTCCAGGCGTCATCATGTTGGAGAGTGTCGCGCGGCCGTTCGGACCGGACAGCTTGGTCAGCAGCACCGGTTCGTTGACCTCGATCGGCGACAGCACCACGCGGCTGCCATCGGCAAGCAACGCATTGATGGTGGTGAAAGCGCCCTGCGGCACGGCCTCTTGCGACCACGGGATTTCGCTGAGCTGCGCGCGGTCGAGCGCCATGCCGTAGCGCAATGGGGCATTCGCCACCACGATGGTCTTGAACTCGACCTTCGGCACGACAGGGGCCGGGATAGACGACGTCTTCTCTTCGGAATCCGCCTTGGCCTGGCTTTTGACCCAGAAATCCGCGGCAAAGATCGAGATCGCCCCGAAAACGGCGGCGATGCCGATCATCGATATGGCCTTGCCCCTCACGCCTAAACCCCTGATATCAGCAGTTTCTTGTTTTGTTGGGCTCACGCTAGGCCGCATTGTTAAAGAATCAGGAATCTTGCGCGGCGGCATCGGACCTATTTCCGCCAGCTTGGTTATCGAATGGTTTTGGGTTAAGAGGGATCAGATCCCCGAACGGAACAGGAACCTCGGTCGCTTGGCGCTGAAAAGCGTGGCAGTATCGCGAGGTGATTCGAAGCACCGGACCCTATGGCAGGCATGGACGACAACAACGATCTCTTCGGCAATATGGACAAGCAGCCGCAGCCGGTTCGCACACCGACGCGCCCGGCGGATCCGCTGGTGCAGGCCACCAAGCGTCCTGCCTCAATCAAGGATGGCAGCGAGGGCTATAGCGCTGCCGACATCGAGGTGCTGGAAGGGCTGGAGCCGGTGCGCCGCCGGCCAGGCATGTATATCGGCGGCACCGACGACAAGGCGATGCACCATCTGTTCGCCGAGGTCATCGACAATTCGATGGACGAGGCGGTAGCCGGCCATGCCACCTTCATCGATGTCGAGCTCTCGGCCGACGGCTATCTCGCCGTGACCGACAATGGCCGCGGCATCCCGATCGATCCGCACCCGAAGTTCAAGAAGCCGGCGCTCGAAGTGATCATGACGACGCTGCATTCGGGCGGCAAGTTCGACTCCAAGGTTTACGAGACATCAGGCGGCCTGCATGGCGTCGGC